>JAISDF010000139.1 GCA_031265025.1 Spirochaetaceae bacterium | reverse complement strand
GACGGACCAGGCTTGCAAAACGCCCTATCCGAAGTATACGATCCCGTTACTGTAGTACGGACCATAAAAATAAAACTGGCGGACCTCCAGACCGCTATACCCATCCACTTTACCCAAAGCGATTACGGCACGGACATCCGCTTGAAATTTTCACCGGGTTCGGCCGTATCTTCCGCAGCCCCTCCGGTTTTTCAGCCGGTCGTTATTGATGTTACTGAATTTTCCCTTGCCTGGGCCATGAGTTTTGGGGGGGATAAGCTCGATTATCCCCAGTCCATAGCCGCTCTTACGGACGGCAGCCTTGTGGCCGTTGGCTATACGGCATCCACTACCGGAGACTATGCCAGCTTAAACAAGGGCGGAACTGACGGATTTATCGCGAGGATAAGCTCATCGGGAACCTTGACAAGCCTGACGAATTTTTCAGGTCCCGACGGCGATTATGCGTATTATGTTTTGGCGGTCCCAGGCGGCTACCTCGTAGCCGGGGACTTTATAGAGGCGGGTGGCGATTTCGCGGATACCGGAAAGACCGGAACCGACAGCGACGCCTATATAGCCATGTTCAACCAGGCCGGAACACTTCAGTGGATTAGAACCTACGGCGGCAGCGGCGAAGA
Source organism: Spirochaetaceae bacterium (assembly GCA_031265025.1). GTDB lineage: Bacteria > Spirochaetota > Spirochaetia > Treponematales > Breznakiellaceae > JAIRTD01. Next base: position 14,607 of record JAISDF010000139.1, on the reverse strand, counting down.
CAGCATCTATTATATCATTCCTTCAAGCGGCGGCGGCTATATCCTGACAGGAACGACCAGTTCTACTGACGGCGATTTTACCGAAGCCGGAACAACCGATTCTCTTGGCGATAACATATTCGTCATGAAACTTGACGCATCATTTGACGTACAATGGGCCCGGAGTATGGGTGGAACCGGCGCCACCCTCAATACGGTATCGTACAGTACCGTCGAACTTGCGGACGGCAGTATTATAGCCGGCGGCCATACCACGGCGAAAGACGGAACCTTTGCCGGTGTGGAGCATATAGGGACCTACAATATTTTCCTGGTAAAATACGCCGCCAACGGAACACAGCAATGGGTGAAAAAGTACAACGGCGACGGGAACGGCAGCACCAAAAATTCCTATGCGGAAAGCATCACCACCCTGTCCGATGGAAACATCCTTCTTTTGGGTTCCACCACTATGAACACCAGTATTTTTGAAGGCTTTAGTCCTACAGGGAAGGAAAACGCCGTCATCATGAAACTCTCGCCGGACGGGAATGTCCTCTTTGCGAAGTCGATACAGGGCGGCCTTACCGATGGCGAGTCGCCGGTACCGGAAAGTAAAACAACCAGAGCCGTCTTCGCTGAGGAAACGGCGGACGGCGGTTTTATTGTTTTCGGTCATTCCCAGGCGGAGCGCGGCATATTCGCCGGGCAGAACCGAGGCGGCTACGATCTCTTTGTTGCCGGATATAACGGGGTCGGAACATATCAAAGCATTGCGAATATCGGCGGCTCCGATGTGGACTATGTAAGAGGCAAGGTTAAGTTCGGTAACGGGTATGCCCTGCTTGCTCAATCAAGGTCGACGGACATAGATTTCGAAGGTCTATACGGACAAGGCTCTTACGATACCACTGTGTTGTTCTTTGAACCTGAATGAACTATTGAGAGGGGTCTTTCGGACTCATAGACTGCTTCCCTATTGTCAGAGAACCAGGGACCCCTCTCCGCTTCAATAAAAAGCCTTGAATGAAACAGATTCGGGAAGGTCAAACACCCTGTTCAGCAGTTCCCCGGTAAGTATATGTTCGGGTTTACCCTGGGCGGCTACGCGGCCGCCTTCAAGGACGATGATTGTATCGGCGTAAAGCCTTGCGAGGCCGAGTTCGTGGAGGCTTACCAGCACCGCCCTTCCCTTTTCCCTGGTCAGGGTTTTGAGCAGTTCCATGATACGGTACTGGTATTTAAGGTCGAGGTTCGCCGCCGGTTCATCAAGGAGCAGGCAGGAGGCTTCCTGGGCCACGGCCCTGGCTATGAGAACCCGCTGGTATTCGCCGCCGGAAAGCTCGTTTACCGGCCTCTCCTGGAAACCGTCAAGGCCGGCGGCTTCTATGGCCTTCTCAACAGCCTCTCTGTCCCCGGCGTTTTCGCCGCCAAACCAGCCCTGCCTGAAAAAACGGCCCTGGGCTATACATTCCCTTACGGTAAAGGACCAGGGGGTTCCGGCGTCCTGAAAAAGATACGCGAGGCGCGACGCCCTTTCCCTCCGGGTGTATTCATGAAGGTTTCTGCCGTCAAGCCTGATTTCGCCGCCGCTCCGGGGAAGCAGGCCGCCCAAGGTTTTAAGGAGGGTTGTCTTCCCCGAACCGTTGGGGCCTATGAGTACGGCCAGCTCCCCGCCGTAAACGGCGATGTTTATGCCGGTGAGGGCGGGTTTCTGGTGGTACGCGGCGCACAGTTCCTCAGCCTCAAGTACCGGAACGCTCATGAGAAATTCCTCAGTTTTCTTCCATACTTAACAAGGAGAAAAAGAAAGAAGGGGGCGCCGGCAAGGGAGGTAATGATACCCAGGGGGAGTTCCATGGGAGGCATGGCGTTCCGGGCAACGCTGTCTGAAAGCAGCACCAGTATGGCGCCGGTCATGGCCGACGCGGGAAAGAGTCTTCTGTGGGAGGGGCCGGCGACAAGCCGCACGCAATGGGGGGCTACAAGTCCCACAAAGCCTATGATGCCGGCCTGGGCCACCGCCGCGGCCGACGCGAGGGAAGCGCCTAAGGCTATAAAAAGGCGGGTCTTTTTTACGTTTACCCCGAGGCTCTCGGCGGTCTGGTCGCCCTGGAGCATGAGGTCCAGGGGCCGCGCGGTGAGGACTATGATGACGCAGCCCGCGGCCATCACGGGCAGCGCGGGGAGGAGGCCCCCCCAACTGCTTCCGCCAAGGCTGCCCAGAAGCCAGTAATAAACCCTGGTCAGGCTCCTGTCCTTGATCACCATGACAAGGGAGAGCAGGGCGGAAAAAAAAGCCCCTATGCCGGAGCCCGCGAGGAGCAGGGCGGCGGCCGGCGGCGGGCTGCCAGCGGAGCGGGACACGGCAAAGGCGAGGAACACCGCGCCGAGGGCGCCGGTAAAGGCCGAGAGCTGGACAAGGGGAAAAGCGCCGGGCGCCGGTCCCCAGGTCATGGCCAGGGCCGCTCCCAGCGCCGCGCCGGCGGAAGCGCCTATGACAAAGGGGTCGGCAAGGGAATTGCGGAAAAAGCCCTGGAACGCCGCCCCGGACAGGGCAAGGGAAGCGCCTACGGCAACGGCGAGAACCAGCCGGGGGAGGCGTATCGAAAACAGTATCAGCGCCGGGGTATCATCGCCCTTTCCCGAAAACACAAAGGCAAAGGCCTCCTGTACCGCGCCGGGACTGAGCGCCACCGGGCCTGAAAAAAGCCCGAAGAAAAAAGAAAGGACAAGAAGGAAAAAGAGAAACGCGATGAACAAAAGATAGCTTTTAGTCTTCATGGATACAGGGTCTCCGCTATGAGCAGAACCGCGTCGGCAAGCCTCGGCCCATAGCGGCTTATCATGTCGGCGTTGACAGAGGCTATGCGCCCCGCCTCTACCGCCGGAATGCGGGACCAGGAGGGCCGCCTCGAAAGCAGGGCCGCGTCAAGCCGGTGGTCATCGGCGGAAAGAATCCACTGGGGACGGCGGCGCAGCACTTCCTCATAGCTGACCTCGGGCCAGCGCTGGCCCAGTTCGGCAAATATGTTTCTTCCGCCGGCAAGAGTTATGGCTTCGCTTATCAGCGTGGGGCCGCCGGCGGTCAAAAGGGGATTATCCCAGAGTTCCCAAAAAACAGTGAGGACTTCCCTGCCCTGCCGCCGCAACGCTGCCCGTTCTATTTTTTCCCGCATTGTGTCGATCAAATCCTGGGCGCTTTCCCCGTGGCCGGTGAGCGTGCCGAGGAGCCTTATGGTGTCATACACTTCGGAAAAGTTCTCCGGCTCCACGGCAAGGGACCGTATGCCCAGGCCGTCGAGGAGTTCGACGACGCGGCCGTGCATTTCCCCGGACACGATTACCAGGTCGGGCCGCAGGGCCGCTATGGTTTCAACGCTTACCGTGGCCCCGGAAAAACCTCCGACCCTGGTTTTTTCCGAAACTTGCGGGGGATAGTTGCAGTAGTCGGTAACGCCCACCAGTTCCCTGTCCGCGCCCAGGGCGTACAGTATTTCCGTCACCCCCGGACTGAGACTTACGATACGTTCGGGCCGCCCGCCTGAACTTTCGGTTCTTCCTGAAACGCCGCCATGCCCGTCTTTATCCCCGCCGCCAAGGGCGGCAAGTTCCGGGAGAACAAGAGCGGATTCAACAACAAGAAAAAAACACAATGCCCTGACAAAACGAAAAGTCTTCACACGCACCCCCGGTAATAATCAACCTTCCACAGAAAAAGTCCTTCAGGGGGAACAGTGGGCCCGGCAAGGGAACGGTCCCCGGAATGCAGTATATCCCCGAAGGACGCGGCGGAAAGCCCCTTGTATTCATAATGAAGCAGTGTTCCGGTTACTGAACGGACCATGCGCCAGAGAAAGGCGTTGGCGCTTATCTCAAAAACCAGCGTATCCCCCTGAACAAAAAACGACGCCCCGTACATATAGCGCGTCCGTGATTTGCTTGGATCCTTCGGGCTTGCGAAAATCGAACAATCCATCTCGCCCCGCAAGTGCCGCGCGTATTCGTTCAGCCTGTTTATGTCGGGACGCCGCCATAGCTGGAGGGCATAGCGCCTTTCATGGGGAAGGGCGGCCCTTCCGGCGATGATATGATAGCGGTAGGTTCTGGACCGGGCGTCAAAACGGGCGTGAAAATCCGGTGAGGTCTCGGCGGCGTCAAGCACCCGTACATCGGCGGGCAGCAGCGAATTAAGGGCAGGTACAAAACGGCGGCCTTCCATGTTCGCTATTGTTGTGTAAAAATTCGCCGTTTGTCCCGCCGCGTGAACCCCGGCGTCGGTTCTTCCCGAAGCGGTGAGGACCTTCCGTTCCCGGTGCATGGTTTCCAGCGCGGCCTCTATAAGGGCCTGGACGGTTCTCCGGTTCTTCTGTATCTGCCAGCCCGCGAAATCAGTGCCGTCATAGGCGATGAGCAGGCGTATGTTCCGTTCATTCATCGGACTCATTGAGCTCAACATTGATATTGTCGTAGAGCCGCCTCGCGTGTTCAAGAAGGGGGCCGGGCTTGCTTTTGGTTGACCTGCCCAGGCCGAATATTTTGGCTATGGTCCGCTTGGACTCGCCCAAAAGATCCGCCCTGCTGCCCGTATCCCGCACCCCGTACTTGTACTGCAAAAGTCCCGTCAGGTACAGCACCCCTTCATACCCGTAGTTTTTGTCGGTATCAGGGCCGAAATTCTTGATTCCCGAAAGGGGCTCCTTTCCCGACTGCTCCCGGAATACAGCCTCATGGTAGAGGAACTGGGCCTTGTTTTTGAAGATCCGGGAAAGCCAGTCAAAATGCTGGTCAGGGTACTGGCTGTGCAGTTCATCAAGGAGCCAGCCCCCCCTGAGGGCGGAAATACCCTGCTTGACGGTGGGGGAAAATTCCTTGGGAAAATAATCATAGCATTTCAGGGCAAGGTAATGGGAAACCACGCCCTCGGCCAGTCCACGGGGGCCGGAAAAATCCACAGGCGGAAAAACCCGCTGGACCTCCTTTACCCTCGCGTCCCGGTCCTGTATGGCCTTGTCCAGCCGGCTTCCGGGAAAGCTCTGAAAGTCCCTGTCCCAGGCGGCAAACCAGCATTCGGGGCATACGGTAACCGGATAGTTAAGGGGGTATACCACGCCGAATTTCGCCGAAGGTTCGTAGAGCCTGTGGAGTTCATCGGTAAGCGAACCGGCTATGAGCCTCCCGCCGCCGGAAAGCAGTTCTTCCCTCTGGAGTACGGCCTCGCAGACAGGGCAGCGCGTTTCTTCCTTCGACAGAAAGGAAATTTTTATGTCCCTGTCCTCAAAACTGTTTATATCCATCATGTGCTGTTCCCGCTCAACCGGTTTCCAGGACAATCAGGGCAAGGGCGTTGTCCCGTTCATGGGTCAGCGATACATGGACCTTTGAAGCGCCCGCCCTTGTCAGCGCCGCCCTGGCGGTAGCGAAGAGCCTGATCTCCGGTTTGCCGTTATGGCTGTTCACCACCAGTATATCCTTGAGCACTATGCCCGCAAGCCCTGTACCCAGGGCCTTGCCGAAAGCCTCTTTTGCGGCGAAACGGGCCGCCAGGGACAGGGCGGCGCCTTTTCCCCTGGACAGGGAAAGTTCAAGCTCGTCAGGATGAAAGTACCGTTCAAGGAGGCCGGGTCTGCCTAGCCATTTTTCGAGCCGCTGTACATGAACCACGTCAATGCCTATTCCGCTTATCATATCCTGTCCTAACGCCTGGCGGCTATTTTTACGGAGACGCTTCCCGGTTCAAACCCGGCCGCCTCAAAAAGCGGAAGCGCTTCGGCGTGGACAGGCAGGGTATAAGAACCCGGCAGCGTTATGCCGGAACAGTCAACATACAGGGCCCCGGCAGGCAGCACAAGGTTTTCGAGGGGGTTCTGGCCTCCCTCAAGGATCACGCGGCCGTACAGATTCTGGCCGTCGTGGGCAAGGCGGTTATCAAGCCCCTTGAACTGAATGGGGATATTTTCAAAATTTTTCCGTACTACCCTGTCCCTGATGAACGCCCTGACCTCCACCGAGCCGCTTCCCTGTATGTTTATCAGGGGATCGCTGTTTACCACATGCACCTGGGACATAAAACCGGCGCTGCGGCCCTGAAGTTCAATATGATCGGTGGAAAGATCGTTGATTTTTTCAAGGCGTTTTCGGGGGCCGACAAGTTCAACCTGGGACGGATCAAGGGTATAGGACTCAAGCTCATAGCCCTGTTCCGGAGAACCCCCGAAGCCGGGCCGCACAGGGACCAGCTTGCGGTCGCGGTAATCAAGCTCAAGGGGTATTTCCAGGGGATCAACCCGCAGCTCAAGGGGCTCTATGCCCAGGGCCGTGCCTGTCTTGTTTAGTTCGACGGGAACCTGATAGGAGCCTGGTTCCGTATAGGGTGAAAGGTCAACATACACTTCGATATCGCTGTCCATGATGAGAAAGATGCTGTTGGGTTCTCCCCTGAGGCTGACCCTGGCTATGCGGGGATAGGAATTGGACGGAACAAGATTGTTCGCGGCGCGGACAGTCAGGGGAACCGATAGAAAACGTTCCTCCAGGGCGCTTACCCGGTGGAAGACAAAAAGAACTATGGCGACAAAAATAGAGGCTACTTTGGCAAACCAGTTTTCCGTTGCCTTTTCCAGAATCTTGCTAGCGTTCAATCAGGACATCCTTTCCGCTCTCTATGGCAGTTTCCTGTTCGCTCTCCCCGCCCCTTGAGTCCTGGTCAAGAATCTCCTTGAGTTTGCGCTGCACTTCCAGCGGGGAAAGATCATAGTACAGTTTGGCGTCATAGCCCAGCGATATGGCCCCTGTTTCCTCGGAAACCACCAGTACCACGGCGTCAGTCTGCTCGGACATGCCCAGGGCCGCGCGGTGGCGGGTCCCGAAACTTTTTCTGATATCCTGCTGCTCAGACAGGGGCAGGAGGCAGCCAGCGGCGGCTATGCGGCCGTTCTGTATAACCAGGGCGCCGTCATGAAGGGGGCCGTCAAATTCAAATATCGTAATAATCAACGCCGAGGAAAGGTCGGCGTTTATCCGCGTTCCCGTATCGATGATGTTTTTGATGTTGGTACGCCGGGGAAAGACCACCAGGGCGCCCCGTCTTTGCTGGGAAAGTATTTCCGCGGCCGTTACCGCCGCCTCAAGCTGGCCCAGGCGGGGTTTATTATCAAGGTTGAAGAAATTCCCCTGGCCTATACGTATGATGATCTTCCGCAGTTCGGGCTGGAACACTATGGCTATGGCGATGAAGAGCCCCGGCGCGATAATGTTGAGGGCCCATTGCAGGGTGGTAAGTTTGAGAATGTGGGCCATGCCGTACACAAGGGCAAGGTAGCCCGCGCCCTTGACCAGTTGCAGGGCCTGGGTTTTTTCGAGGAGGTCATAGGCCTTGTAAAGCAGAAAGGCCAGGATGGCAATATCCAGAACCGGCCTCGTGAGATTATACAGTGCGGTAAGACGTTCAACCCATTGCATGTTCGCTGCCTTTAGTTTTGGAGCCGGCAATAGCCTTCCACACCGCGATGAGATCCGCCGTCTCCTGTACATCATGAACCCTGAGTATGCTGGCGCCGTAAAACAGGGCGGCAGCGCCGGCGGCCAGGGTCCCCCAGAGCCGTTCTTCCGCGGGCCTTCCGGTCAGTTCTCCGATAAAGCTCTTCCGGGACAAGCCCACAAGAACAGGATAATCGCTGCCGCGTATTTCCGCAAGGTGGGCTATGAGGGCGCAGTTGTCTTCCGTTGTTTTGCCGAAACCTATGCCGGGATCGAGAATGACGCGGTCCCCGGCTATGCCCGCGAGATGTGCCCGTTCCGCCGCCTTCGCAAGGTAGTCCCCGACCTCGTGGACAAGATCATCGTAGCGGGGAGAAAGCTGCATATTTTGGGGAATGCCCTTTTTATGCATAAGCACCACCGCCGCTCCCCGCCCGGCGCAGAGCGGGGCAAGATCAGGGTCATCCTCCAGGGCTGAAATATCGTTGATTATGTCGGCGCCGGCATCCAGGACAGCCTTTCCGGTCTCGGCCTTTCTCGTGTCAACCGAAACGGGCGCGTCTGAACGTCTTCGGAACGACTCTATGACCGGTACGAGGCGGCGTATTTCTTCCTGTGCGGGTATATAGGCCGCGCCGGGCCGGCTTGATTCGGCGCCAAAATCAATGATGTGGGCCCCCTGGTCAAGAAAACGCAGCGCCCTGTCAACGGCGGCTTCCCCGTTTGTCCTGCTCCCGGCGAAAAAGGAATCGTCATTGCAGTTGATTATGGCCATGATCAGCGGGGAACCTGAAAGATCAAGAACCCTGCCGCCGGGAAGACCGACCACGCTCATCCCGGAGCCGCTTTGGAAAGAACCCGCAGGCCGGGCCTCGGGCAGAGTTCCGTGACGGTCCGGGCTATACCATGGGCGTCGAGGCCGTATTGGGCAAGCAGTTCGTCCCTTCTTCCGAGGCCGCCAAAGGTATCGGGAACGCCCAGCACAAAGACCGGACTTGACAGCCGCCGCCTGAGGGCAAGGGCCGCCGCGTATTCCCCTATACCGCCGGAACGTATGCCTTCCTCAACAAAGAGGACGGACTCATACCGCGCGAGCACCGAAACAAGGTAGTCCTCATCAAGGGGCTTGATAAAACGAAGATTGTAAAGATCAACGTCAATGCCCGAAGCCTCAAGCAGATCGGCGGACTCAAGAACCTGGGGATAGAGACTGCCGGTAAAGGCGATAAGCGCCTTCCCTCCCTTCTCGCGGACAAAAACGCCCCTGCCCGGTTCCAGGGGAAGGGCAAAGGACGGATGATCCGGGGGACAGGCCGCCTTGGGATAGCGTATAATTGAAGGAGAGGCAAGCGACGCGGAAAAGGCCAGCATTGCCTCAAGCTCGGCCCTGCCCGCCGGGGCCAGTATGGTCATGCCGGGAACCTGCCGGAAAAGGGCCATGTCAAAGAGCCCCTGGTGGGTTTCGCCGTCGTCGCTTACCAGACCGGCCCGGTCAACGGCGAAAATGACCGGATTGCGCTGCAGAGCCGTGTCGTGGATCACCTGGTCCACCGCCCTCTGCATAAAAGTTGAATACAGGGCCGTAACCGGCCTGAGACCGGCGGCGGCCAGGCCCGAGGAAAAGGTAACCGCGTGCCCCTCGGCAATGCCCACGTCAAAGAAACGTCCGGGAAATTCGGCCCTGAAAGGACCGAGTCCCGTACCCTTTTCCATGGCCGCGGTAACCGCCACAATACGGCTGTCCTTCCTGGCCAGGGCGACAAGGGCGTCGGAAAAAACATTGGTAAACGAAGGCGTATTCCCCGGCTCCACAAGGCCGTCTTCAACAGAAAAAGACTGAACCCCGTGGTAGTTTCCCGGATCATTCTCGGCAAAGGCATAGCCCTTGCCCTTGCGGGTAATTACATGGACCACCACGGGCTTGCCCAGTTTTTTGACATCCCTGAGCACCTCTTCCAGAACCGGCAGATTGTGGCCCTCTATGGGGCCGACATACTCAAAGCCCAGATCAACAAAGAAATTGTCGGTATAAAAAAGGGCTTTGACGCCCCGCTTCATCCTCAGCATGACATCATAGATCCGGGACCCGAAAAAGGGAAAACGCTTGACCAGGCGGTCTATACCCCGCCTTATGCGCTGGTACCGGGACTTCATGCTGAGACGGCTTAAATATTTTGAAAGTCCTCCCACATTGGGGCTTATGGACATCTTGTTGTCGTTGAGTATTACCACCAGGGGGAAGTCAAGCTGCCCGGCATGGGAAAGAGCCTCATAGGCAAGACCGCCGGTAAGGGCGCCGTCGCCGATGACCGCCACAACCCTGCCGGTTCCGCCGGAGAGCGTTTCCCCGGCAAGAAGCCCCAGGGCCGCCGAAATCGACGTGGACGCGTGCCCGGTCTCAAAGGCGTCGTGGGGACTTTCACTTTTTTTGGGAAAACCAGAGATCCCCCCGGAACGGCGCAGATTCTCAAAGGAAGCCGCCCTTCCGGTGAGTATTTTGTGGGTATAACACTGATGCCCCACATCAAAAACTATTTTATCATTGGGTGAATCAAAAACCCGGTGCAGGGCTATGGTCAGCTCCACCGCGCCAAGATTGGAAGCGAGATGCCCGCCGTTACGGCTTACCGTAGACACAATAAGGGCCCTGATTTCCGAAGCCAATTCCCTAAGACCGGCATAACTCAAGCGCCGTAAATCTTTGGGTTCATGAATTTCCTGAAGCAGCGGCGTTTTGCCGGTCATACAGCAAATATATACGAAACTCCCTGTTCGTAAAAGGTTTCAGACGGGAAGCCGGTCCGGTTAACCAGGCCTGTCCACAAAGCCTCATCGCTTTGCGGACAGATCCTATTTGTTCTTGTGCCTGTTTTTTCTGAGCTTCTTCTTCCGTTTGTGGGTGGCGATCTTCTTGAGTTTGCGCTTTCTTCCGCAGGGCACTTCACCGTCTCCTTGTAAAAAAATACATCCCCCAATAAGGGACCCCTATCGGGGAAATCCCCGAAAGTATGGAGCAAGCTTCAAAAAAGGTCAAGGGGGGTCAGTAATTCTCAGTTTACCTCAGCAGGGAGCGAAAGGACACCGCAGGAGCGTTTCAGGGGTCCTGTCAGGGGGTAAAGGCCCTCCGTGCGGAGGGCGCTTTTCCCCCTGCCACCCCTCCTGTAATCGTCAGGCGTCCTTTCGCCGGGGGAGTAAACAGAGCATTACCGCTGACCAGGAAAGATTAAAGAAAAAATCCGTCAAATTATTTCTAATTTGACGGATTTTTGGGGTTGAAGAACCATTTGTTTGAAACTGAAAATTGCTCTAAAGGGGGGTGCAAAAATAGAAAATTATTGTATAATAAAGCACAATTACACGAATTACGGAACCAACCGGACAGCTAAGGGGGAAGTTATGGCAGCCGATTTTCTGGAACTGGCAAAAAAGGTTCGGGAAGTCCTGGCAACAAAACAGGCCGGAGACGACGTCAAGACACTGGTAAGCGCCGCCTCATATGTTGTGCTTAACCGCAACGAACGGAACGACATTGTCAGAAAAGAAACCCTGGCCGGAATGATGCGGGATATAGAAAAATCCGGTTATTTTAAGCCGGAAAAGCTGTCCCACATGGAGAAGATCATTCCCAAGGTAGGCGGCTACTACACCGATCCCTTTTCCTACAGCGACTGCCTTTCGGAAGAGGAAAAAGAAGCCCTTCACTTTAAGGCCGACCGCAAAATCTCGCGGGAAATGGTTGAATGTATGAGCGAAAAGGGCCTCTCCGAAAAGGAACCCCAAAGCATCATCCCCATCATTTATTATATGAATTATTTTACCATCAGCAGGAAGTATAAACTCATGGAACTGAGGGCCAGGGGCATTACCAAAATCAAAATAACCAACTTAGGCGGCGATCTTGACTGCGAACATATCAAGGATTACCCCCGGACCTTTCCCCTTAACCAGGCGCCGTCCCTGCCCCTGCCGGGCTGCACCGCCCCCTATTGCCGCTGCGACTACGAAGCCTGTGACGATGACGCCCCATAGCGATTGATTCAACCCGTTAAATTATTTGAGCCGGTTCAAATTTGAAGTTTTGAAACCGGCTCGTTTTTACCACAGAGAGCCCTAAAAGCCGAGGCTTTTAGGGCTGTTCCCTATTTAGCGCTCCGCGGCGGCGTTGGTTCCGGCTATACGGCCGAATACGTGGATGTCCGCGAGGGCATTGCCGCCCAGGCGGTTGGATCCGTGAATGCCGCCGGTTGTTTCACCGCAGGCATAGAGGCCGGGTATGACCTGGCCCCTCGTGTTGATGACCTGGGCCCTGGTGTTGATCTGGATACCACCCATGGTATGGTGTACGGTGGGAATGCGGGGACCCGCGTAGTACGGAGGCGTGTCTATCTTGATCCTCCAGAGGGTCCTTCCCCACCTGTCCCTGCCCGCGTCAACGCCGGCGTTGAATTCCGCGACCGCGGCCCTGAGATTGGCCGCCGGAACATTGATCTTCGCCGCCAGTTCCTCAATGGTATCGGCGCTGAAGGCCCTGCCCTGCTGCACGAGTTCTTCTATGGTTTCGTTAAAATTGTTCTTGGTCTGGGGCGTGGGATAACTGTGCCTGTCACAGATTACCCACATGTAGGCGTCCTGCTGCTCAAAGAGGGCCAGGGTCATCACGTCCCGGCGGGCCCCTTCGTCCACAAAACGGTTGCCGCTCTTGTTGACAAAGAAACGGTCCTCCACACCCTGTTCAATATTACCCGAAAGGCTTCCCGACGCGGGATCGCCCATGGGGAGGAGCTGGACATAGTCCATACCTACAAAGTTGGCCCCGGCTTTTTCCGCCAGCACAAGGCCGTCGCCGGTGGCGCCGGGATGGTTGGTGGTTCCCGCGTTGTCCAGGTTGGGCCACTGGGTATTGTACTTCTGCCTCAGTTCCTTGTTGGCGCCGAACCCGCCGGTGGCAATGACCACCGCTTTGGAAGCGGTAAATTCATAGTCGATGTCTATGCCGGAAGCCTTAACGCCGGTAACCCTGCCGTTGGTAATGATAAGGTCGGTGGCCTTGGTGTCCACGAGAAGGGTTATCATGTCCTTGTGCTGTTCAATATAGTTGAGGTCCGTGGTGATATAGCCTGTTCCCAGAGGCATGACGGGCCGGTGGGAGCGGGGCCAGAGCGCGCCGAGAACGGTGAAAATATCGGGGGTGAACTGCATGCCCATGCTTATTTCCCACTCCAGGGCGGAGAGGGTGTTTTCCGCGAAGGTCCTGACCAGCGCGGGATCGGCCACATAGTCGCCGCCGTTATAGGTCTGGAGCATGTGCCACTCGGGACTGTCAAAAAGACCGGATCTGCCGGCGGCGGTAAATTCGGCAAACTGCCTTGCCACGGTTTGCTGCAGTTCAGCCTCAAAGGCGTCGTGGGGGGCCTTGCTGGTCATCTCCCGGATGGTAGCCCTGTTGGCCTCGTTCATGGCGATGGACGCCTGGCGGCCGGGATCGGCCGAGTTATACGCCGCGCCGGAAATAATGGTATTGCCTCCGGCCCGGGGCATTTTTTCAAGCACCACAACCCTGGCGCCCGCCTGCTGGGCGGAAATGGCCGCCGCGAGACCCGCGCCGCCGGCCCCTATGACGACAATGTCATAGGTCTCTTTTCTGGAACTCCGGGCCGCCGAAGCGGACGCGGCCCGCCGCGATTTGAGGGCCGCGATATCGGCGCCGGCTTTTTCAAGCGCGGCGCTTACCGCGTTGATGATGCCCTGGCTGCTGTACGTAGCGCCCGAAACCGTATCCACGGCCAGGGTCTGGCCGGAGACGATGGCGGCGGGGATACGCTCATAGGCGAGACCCGAAATTTCGGGCGTGTCGTTTTGGGACACTACCCTGACGCTGAGTATGCGCCCGGCGTCAACGCTGACTTCCATGGTTACATCACCGTTAAAACCCTGGGCCGTACCCTGGTAGGTTCCCGGATTAAAACTGATTTTTGATGATGACGCGCAGCCCAGGACCGAAAAAGCCATGAGCGCCGTCAAAAACACGGCAATACCTCTTTTCATTCTTTCCTCCTAATTATTGCGGCGAACCGGAAAGGTCCGCGTACACCCGGCCGCCCCTGCAGCCGGCCGGCTTGACCGAACCGGTTCGGTCAAATAATTGTAAGGCATATCTATAAAAAAAGCAATATATTTTCAATATAAAAGGTAATTTCCCAGACATTCAATATGAAATTTGGCGTATGCGTCGATATCATAGACTCCGGAGCGGAGCACCCAGTCAAAAACTATGCCCCGCAGCACGGTGAACAAAAAATTCACCCATTCATGGGGGGTAAATTTTAAGGATATTTCCTTTTTTTCCTGGCCTTGTTGTATGAGGTCCTCCAGAAGGGTCTGCATGAGCCGGCCCTCTTTGACAAAAAGCTCGTTTTTGGGTGTATAGAGGTTCCGGCACATATCCATGCCGTTGTTGAGGCCGTCAAGGGTAACAAAGTGAATATAAACGGCCATATAATCCTTGGCCTCTTCAACGGAATTTTTCCTTTCCTTCCGGGTGGCCATATAGCTTTCAAAAAAATGGTCGGCCCTGATATAGAGTTCGCTGAGTATCTCATGTTTTGATTTGAAGTAATGGTAAAAAGCGCCGGTGGATATGCCCGCTTCCCCGCAAATATCGCTGATGCTTGTGTTATCGTAGCCGTTCTTTCTAATCAGGGCAACGGCGGTCTCATAAATACGGGCCCTGCTGGTCTGGGCCCTGATTTGGCGGGACGTCGGTTTCCTGGGACAGCGTTTGTTTCCGGCCTTCTGGTCAGCCGGAAGCGCAGTCCTAGCCATGCTTTTCCGCTCTGACAACATAGATAGTCATGGTGCTGAACATGGGCAGCACCGTGAGGCCGGCGAGGGCATAGGCCAGGAACAGCTTCTGGCCGAAAAAGGCCCAGTAGGCGGTAATGCCGGCCAGGGGAAGCGCCGCGCAGGCGGCAAGGGCCAGCGCCGAGCGGAATCCGTACAGTTCCCCGCCCATCCTGATGAAAAAAGGCATGCCCACGGCCAGGGAAGTCCAGAGCAGGGGCACAAACACCGCTTCCATGGGAGCGGGATGGGATTCCAGGCCCAGGGCCCTGAAAATCGAACAGGGAATGAGCCAGACAAGGAGAAAAT
>JAISDF010000096.1 GCA_031265025.1 Spirochaetaceae bacterium | reverse complement strand
CTTCAGTGCCTTTGCATTGGAATACTTCGGCGTAAACCCAAGCTAATTTACTACAGGAATATGCAGTCAGGGCGACTGCATTATACATACAACCGGTAATCCTCCGGCTTTGCCGGAGGACCCAAACGGAGGATGGAAAGAAGGAATTCCGGGTTATACAAGAGGCGTTTACAGGCCACGGTGAGTTTCCATTTGCGGTACTATCCCTGACTATTGGTTTCCGGCATCTCATGACGGCGATGGTGAGGATACAGTTGACCGGGTCCAGGGACTGGAACAATTGGGGTATGTCGGTAATCTCGTTGGATTTCTCCCCGGTTTATACCTGACCCAATCCAGGCTCAGGTCATCGGTTCAGGCACTTATCCGGTGGATACCAAAAAGAAAAAGTAAATACCTCTCCCAAAGAAAAACCGCCCGGCCGTTTGAAAAAACGGCTGGGCGGGGCCTCCTTTTTGCGGGTCCAAAGCCCGGACCGGGCTTAACCCGCGGCGCTAAACGTGTTAAAACCGCCTCTGCTATTCGTCGCTTTCCTGCACCTTGAAGGCTTCGGCCGCCTTGATGACATCATCGGCAATCTTGCCCGATATGGGGGCGTAGTGGTCAAATTCCACGCTGAAGGACCCTGTTCCCGACGTGATGGAACGGAGGTCTATGGAATAGCGGAGCAGTTCGGCCTGGGGAACCTGGGCCTTGATTTCGCCTATGCCGCCTTCCGAATCCTGACCCAGTATCTTGCCCCGTTTTCCCGAAAGGTCCGACATTACGTCGCCCAGGTATTTGTCCTCGACAAAAACCGTGAGGTTCGTAACGGGTTCGAGGAGAGTGGGGGAAGCCGTTTTCATCGCTTCGCGGAAGGCGTTCCGGGAAGCGAGTTTGAAGGACAGTTCCGAGGAATCAACCGGGTGGTACTTGCCGTCCACGATCTTTACCTCAACGTCAACAACCGGATACCCGGCCATGGTTCCCCTGGCCATACCTTCGGCAACGCCCTTTTCCACGCCGGGTATATAGTTTTTGGGAACCGCCCCGCCGAAAATGGCGTTGATGAAGGTGTAGCCCTCGCCCCGTTTGAGGGGGGCGATTTCGAGCACAACCTTGCCGTACTGACCGTGGCCGCCGGTCTGCTTTTTGTGGGTATACTCGGCGCCTGACTTCTTTGTAATGGTTTCCCGGTAGGCTATGCGGGGTATATGGGTGGCTATGTCCATTTTCTGGCTCTGTTTTATCTTGTCGAGGATGATGTTGACATGGAGTTCGCCCATGCCCGAGATAACCGTCTCCTTGGTCTCGGTGTCAAAATGATACCTGAAGGTAAGGTCCTCCTCGGTGGCCCTGACAAGGAATTCGCCAAGTTTATCATCGTCCTTTTTCTGCACGGCGTTGACCGCCACCGAGTGTACCGGTTCGGGAAGGCGCAGGGGCATGAACTGTACGGGGCTGTCGGCGCTGGTAATGCTGTCATTGGTTCTTAACGAAGATGACTTGGTGATGATGCCTATGTCGCCGGCGTAAAATTCCCTTTCTTCCTCAAGTCTTTTACCCTGGCAGGTATAGAGTTTGCCGATTCTTTCTTTTTTGTTTTCGGTAACATTGAAGAATTCCGAATCGGCCGAAAGCCTGCCCCGTATGACTTTAATCCACGAGAGCTTGCCGGAGAACTGATCATAGCTGGTTTTGATAACCAGGGCGGCCAGGGGCTTTTCCGGATCGATTTCAACAGGCTTTGTGCCCTCTCCGTCTCTGACCGTATCATGGGACGAACAGGGGCCGGGTCCCGCGTCCGCGATAAAGTCAAGGAAGGGAATGAGGCCCGACGCCCGTACCGCGCTTCCGCAGAAGGCGGGGACAAATTTGTGCTCGGCCAGAGCCTCGATGAGGCCGGTGTGCATTTCGTCGGAGCTGAGCGAACCCTGGTCAATGTATTTTTCCATGAGCGAATCATCGCCCTCGGCCGCGGCCTCAATGAGTTTTTCCCGGGCCGCGGCGGTCTGTTCCCTGAATTCGGCGGGAATCTCGCCGGCCTTTTCAAGGCCCCCGTCCTGGGCAAAATAGGCCTTTTCGTCAAGGACGCTGATCACTCCCTTATAGGAAGAACCGGCTCCCATGGGCAGGGTAAAGGGCACCGGTTCAACCTTGAATTTTTCCTTTACATCGGCGAGGACCTTGGCGAAATCGGCCCTTTCATCATCCATGCGCGTAACGTAGACGCCCCGGGGCTTTTCCCGCGTTTCAAGATTGCGCCAGAGCTTGACGGTCTCTATCTGAACGCCCGACGACGAGCCCACGGCGAGCAGGGCGAATTCGGCGGCGCGGAAACTCAAAATGACATCCCCCACAAAGTCGGAAGATCCGGGTGTATCCAGGAGGTTGATCTTTTTGCCGTTCCGGTCCACATGGCCCATGGCCACATGAATCGAAATCTTCCGGTCTATCTCCTCGGGAGTATAATCCGCTATGGTTTTGCCTGATTCAACGGTCTCAGGTTTGGAAATTACCCCGCCGGCATAGAGCAGACCCTCAAAGAGGGTGGTTTTTCCTGTTCCTCCATGTCCGGCGATGGCAACATTTTTGATTTTATCACTCGTGTAGCTCATGTACGGTCTCCTTGAAGCGCAATTCGCGGAATATGTTGATACCCTATGATGAAGCCCTACGGGCCGATTGTCAAGGAAAATGTCTTTCCTATATACTACATTTAGGCAGAAACGTAAAGCGCCGTACCGGCGTTTTCGCATCCCCGTTACATGAGACCGCGCCGCGGGCCGGTTTATGGAGTTGACATGGCTAGACCAGGCGCGAAACAGGGCGCTAAAACAAAAAATTCAGGAAAAACCGCTTCCCTCAAGGCAAGGGCCGAGGCCATAAAGGCCCGGGAGGCCCCGTCCAAGGCCCCCAAAAAGGCCGCGAAGACCCCGGCGCGGCAGGCAAAAGCGGCGGAAGCAAAAAGCCCCCGGACAAAAAGCGGGAGCCCGGCAAAAACCGTCCCTTCAGGGGACGCGGCCCTTACAACGGGCGGCAAGGTATACGACGAGTCCAAAATAAAGACCCTTTCTTCCCTTGAGCATATACGGCTGCGTACCGGGATGTACATAGGGCGCCTGGGCGACGGGTCCAATCCCGACGACGGCATTTATGTGCTTCTTAAAGAGATCATCGACAACGGCATCGACGAGTTCATCATGGGAAACGGCAAGCTCATTGAGGTTGAAGTCAGGGACGGCAGGGCCAGGGTCAGGGACTTTGGCCGGGGCATTCCCCTGGGCAAGCTCATTGAATGTG
The DNA here is from genome assembly GCA_031265025.1 of Spirochaetaceae bacterium. Taxonomy (GTDB): domain Bacteria; phylum Spirochaetota; class Spirochaetia; order Treponematales; family Breznakiellaceae; genus JAIRTD01. Next base: position 1,330 of record JAISDF010000096.1, on the reverse strand, counting down.
TGTCGGTGATCAATACCGGCGCCAAGTACAATGACGACGTGTTCCAGTTTTCGGTGGGTCTTAACGGCGTGGGAACCAAGGCGGTCAACGCCCTGTCGTCCTATTTCCGCGTGGTAGCCGTCAGGGACGGCGAATTTGCCGAAGCGGTTTTCGAGCGGGGCATACTCAAGGGGCAGCGCAAGGGCAAACTCAAGGCCAGGCAGAAAAACGGAACCTTTGTTGAATTTGTCCCCGACAGCGGGATATTCCCCGATTACCAGTTCAACCTTGAATTTATCGAAAAGCGCGTCAGGAATTACACCTACCTCAACACCGGGCTTACCCTTACGCTTAACGGCAGCTCCTATGTGTCCCAGCGGGGCCTCTATGACCTTCTCAAGGAAGAGGCCGGCGATGAATGCCTGTACCCCATAGGCTACTACAAGGGCGAGCACATCGAATTCTCCTTTACCCATACGGCCAATTACGGCGAGGAATATTTTTCCTTTGTCAACGGGCAGTTTACCTCTGACGGCGGGACCCACCTTTCAGCCTTTAAGGAAGGCTTTCTCAAGGGCATACAGGCCTACTTCAAGAAGGACTACCGTAGCGAGGACATACGGGAAGGCGCCCTTGCCGCCGTGGCGGTCAAACTTAAAAATCCTGTCTTTGAGAGCCAGACCAAGAACAAACTCGGCAATTCGGATATCAGGACCTGGGTGGTCCAGAAAACCAGGGAAGCGGTCGAGGACTGGCTGCACAAGAATGTCGAGGCGGGAAAGAAGCTGGAACTGAAAATCATCGCCAATGAAAAACTCAGGACAGAACTTAACACCGTCAAGAAGGAAGCCAGGGAGGCCGCGAAAAAAATCGCCCTCAAGATACCCAAGCTCAAGGACTGCAAGTACCACCTTGACGACGGCGCCGACGGAGATGAGTCAACGATTTTTATAACCGAAGGGGACTCAGCCGCCGGTTCCATGGTGTCAAGCCGCGATGTAATGACCCAGGCTATTTTCGCCCTCAGGGGCAAGGTCGAAAACATGTTCGGCAAAAAACGGGCCGCCATTTACAAGAACGAGGAACTTTACAACATGATGATGGCCCTGGGCATAGAGAATGACGTGTCGGGCCTCCGCTATGCCCGCATAGTCATTGCCACCGACGCGGATTTTGACGGCTTTCATATCAGGAACCTGCTGCTGACGTTTTTCCTTTCGTATTTTGAAGAACTGGTAACAGGCGGAAAGGTTTTTATACTTGAGACGCCCCTTTTCAGGGTGAGGACCAGGAAGGACACCCGGTACTGTTACAACGAGCGGGAAAGGGACGAAGCGGTAAAGGCCCTGGG
>JAISDF010000080.1 GCA_031265025.1 Spirochaetaceae bacterium | reverse complement strand
GCGGTGAGGGTTTATATAGGCCCTGTGTTATGCTATAGTGGGTGGCGGGTGTATTCCGCGTGCGCCTTGTGAGGAGTAATCAAGTGGATAAAAACAGAATTATTGCCAGCGATGATGATGAGGAGGATGAAAAACCGGCCGGTATTGATCCCCTTATCAGCAAGATGCTTAAAATCAGGACCATATTGCTTTCGGGTGAAATCAACAAGGACCTTTCCGAGAAAACCATACGCCAGCTTCTTCTGCTTGAAGATATGGGGGACGATCCTGTCAGGGTTTTCATTGACTCTCCCGGCGGGGACGCCTATGCCGGTTACGCCATCTTCGACATGATACGTTTTGTAAAGCCGCCGGTGTGGACCATAGGCATGGGGCTTGTGGCCAGCGCCGCGGCGATCATACTGCTTGCCAGTCCCAGGGAAAGGCGGGTCGGGCTTCCCAACAGCCAGTACCTCATACACCAGCCCCTTTCGGGCATTCGCGGCGTGGCTACCGAAATAGAAATACACGCCAGGGAACTGGACAAACTTAAGGGCAGGATCAACAGGCTCATCTCGGACGAAACCGGCGCGGCCTTTGAACAGGTCGAAAAAGACACCGACAGGGATTACTGGATGAACTCCGGGGAGGCCCTTAACTACGGCCTCCTCTCCCGGGTGCTTACCAGGCGGGATGAGCTTTAGGGCTCCTCTCCGGTTCTGATGGGACGCTCCGCGAGCGAGTCGAGGAAACGGGCCGTGGGTTCCCACGCGTGTTCCCCGTAGCCGCCGGCGAGTATCCATGCCGAAGGAATTTTTCTTTTTTTAAGGAATGAAAGAATGAGGCGGTCCCGTTCCACGCACTGGTCAAGGCTCAAGGCCAGAAGACCGGAGGAGGGGAGGCCGTCTTTTTCGTAGGGGTCAGCACCGGCAACCACAATGGCAAGATCAGGCTTTCTGTTTCCCGATCTCCTTTCCATTTCGGCAAGTCCGTCCGCAAGGCGCGTAATGTACAGATCATCCTCTTTCTCCTCAATGGGAATATCAAGGTCTGAGTCAACAAGGGGCGCCCGTCCCTTTTCCGCGGCCGCAAGGGACGCGCTGTCAAGGGGCCAGCCCCGGGCCATGTGGACCGAAAGGGTAAATATGCCGGGGTTTCTGTCCGCGAAACTTTCTCCCCGGTCCCGGGAAAACTTGACCAGTTCGGCGCTGCCGTCTCCTTTGTGGGCGTCAACGTCTATGATCCAGATAAAGGCCGCGCGATCTTCGGCCTGGAGTTTTCGTGCCGCGATGATGATGTCGTTGACAAGGCAGAAGCCTGAGCCTGAGTCATAGCGGGCATGGTGCATGCCGCCCGAGAGGAAAAAGCAGAAGTCCTCGTAGGGGGCTTTTCCTTTTTTTTCAAGGGCAAGCCTTGAGGCAAGGTAGCTTCCTTCAACATGGCGGAGTATGACGTCAAAAAGATCCGCCAGGGGTTTTACCGCAAGGGAAGGATTATAGCGGTTATACGTTCCGTCGCTGTTGATGAGTTCATAGGTGGTAAGCAGGGCCTTTTCCTTTTCTTCTGAACCGCCGTAGAGTTTGGCGATGAAGGCGCGGTCATGGACCCGCTCAAGGTCCTTTTGTTCTATCACCGGGCCGTCTTGTATGCCGCCGTTACGCGTACCGCCCTCCTGTATGCCGAGGGTATGTATGCCGAGGGCCGCTTCTTTCAGGTTCATCACCGGAAGCGGGGAATGACGCTCCGCAAGGAAGGCGGTTATTTTTTGCGGCCGGGAAGGCGGAATGGGGATGAGTATGCCGTACCGGGGCATGGCTATTTCAAGAAGGGGATCGTAAAGCAGCACGCTATTCCTCCAGGGCCTTTTCTATCAGCTCCGAGAGCAGGGGCATGAGCTGTTTCTTTCTTGATACCATGTCGTGGAGCCTGTAAATGCCGTCTTCTGTTTTTGGAAAACTGATGCGGTTGATAAATTGTTTTTTCCCCGCCACAAAGAGTAGGGAACTGAGCACCGCCACATCGGTTACCATGAGCGCCGAGAAAAGCAGGTTCTTTTCTTTGTAGTTTTTTTCCAGCGCCGAAAGTATTTCGTTTTTCCGGGCTATAAGGTCTTCGGGCGTATCGGTTTCAACCTGGCTGACGGTAAAGGACGCGCCCGGTTCATTGTACTCCTTCATGTCCATGCCGATAAGTTCTTCGGCGGGCTTGGTGTTGATTCTGCCCGAGACGCTCAAAAGTTCGTGTCCCAGTTTTGGAATGTCGAGCCCGGTGATGGACGACAGGTATTCGGCGGCCTCCTGGTCAATACTGGTGGTTGTAGCCGACTGGAGGTTTAGGGTATCGGCCAGTATGCCGCAGAGCAGCACCGAGGCTGTCTCCCGGTTTAAGGGAACTTTCTGCTCCCGGTACAGGTTTGTTATGATGGTACTGGTGGCGCCTACGACCTTGTTGATAAAGGTTATGGGATAGCGGGTAGAAAGATTTCCCAGCCGGTGATGATCGATAACTTCAATGATTTTATAGTTTTCTATGCCTTCCACCGCCTGGCTGGGTTCGTTGTGGTCCACCATGATGACTTCAATATTGGGTTCCTTGAGAAAGTCCCCCTCATAGATGATTCCCGCGACCCTGTCGTCGTCGTCAGCCACGGGAAGGCAGCGGGAAGGCGATTTGGCAAGGGGTTCCCGTATTTTTTTGAGGGGGTCCCTGAGCCTTGCCAGGGGGACCGTGGTATCGCCCATGGTTCCTACCGGCGTGGAATAAATAATGAGCAGCGATGTCGAAGCCGTATCAAAGGGACTGAGCATGACCGAGACCTGGTTTTTTTCGGCCAGGGCGATAAGGGCCTTGTCCACCACGCTGCTGTTGGTAATCACCAGCACCCGTACCCTGCGCTCTATGCAGTGCTTCTGGATGTCCAGCCTGTCCCCGACAATGACCAGGGAATTTTCGGGCATCTCCGCGTCAAGCCTTTCATAGAAGGTGCTGTTGTACGAGGCCGCTACCACTATGGATGAACGCTTCACCTCATCGGCGTTAAAGACCGCCAGCGGCTGGGCTCTCAGCGTTTTTACGAGGAGGCCTATGGATGTGTTTATCGACGATTTTCTGTTCGGATTGGCATTGGCAATAATGTACTTGGTAAAGGCGTCGTAGTGAAACAGGCCCCGGTATGTGTCGCCGGCGCTGACTATGGGCAGGGCCTTGATGCCGTTATTCTGCATGAGTTCAAGGGCTTCCCAGAGGGGCACGTCTTCCCTGACAGTGGCGGGAGCTTCCGAAAGATAGTAGGCCACCTTTGGAACAAGATCAGGAAGAAACTCAGGCACCGGCATTCCGAACCTTTCAAAAATATATTCGGTCTGGGGATTGATGTTGCCGGCCCTGGCCGCGCTATAGTTTTCAAGACCCTGGGCCTGTTTGAGCCGGGCATAGGCCGCGGCTGAAACCACCGAATCGGTGTCGGGGTTTTTGTGTCCGATAATGTAAACTTGCTTGTTCATGGTATCCCGCGTTCAAATATTGTTACCGAACGGGCCTCAAAAGAAAGCCCGCCTCTCCTGTCCCGGAAAGAGTGGTCTACCAGGGCGGAGAGCTTACAGAATATATCTCCCTCTTTCGTCCCGTCAAGGGCATAGTTTTTCTTCCTGAGGTTGATAAGCCCGGTACGCCTCCCGGAACGGCTCTGGAGGAGAAACACATCCCTGTCAACGCGGCGCGCCCCGTATTCATCATCGGAAAGGATATCGAAGAGTTTCGAGATACGCCTGGTCAGGGCGAGATCCTGGTTGCTTAAAGAGGCCGGGTCGTCCGAAAACATAATCTGCCCCGCCAGAAGGAAATTCACCAGGGCTATGGTTTCCTTTTCGGTTTCGCTGAGGGCGCAGTTCCCGCTCCGCAGAAAAATCACGTCAGGATCATTGATGTATACGGTCCCGTTCATAAAGGACCTGCCTATGGTGTCCATGAGGCTGATATAGGCGCTGGGCCTTCCCGTATGGCCCAAAAGTTTTGCCAGTGTCCAGTCCCAGGTCTCCCTGGTGTCGGCGCCTATGCGGGAAAGGGGAAAGTGCCTGAACGAGGGCCCCAGGGGAAGGCCGCAGCCAAGGTATGCCACGGGAAGCCCCGCCGCGTTTGCGGTCCTCGCACGGAGCAGGGCGCAGGCCCTTTCGTACTGTTCGTGGGGCGCGCCCGGACGGGAAAAGCCGCCGCTGAAAAGGCCGGTGTACAGAAAATCGAGCTTTATAAACCTGAAGCCCCACGCGTCAATAACCCTGTCGATGAGTTCCCCTAAACAGGCAAGCACATCGGGCCGGGAAATATCCAGGCAGTAATAGCGCCCGTCCCACAGATTGTTAAAGCCCGCTGTTACGGGTTTTCCGTTTTTGTCTCTGAGCAGCCATTCGGGTTTTTCGGAAAAAACTTTGCAGCCCTTTGTAACGATGAACGGGGCAATCCAGATGCCCGGTACGCAGCCGGCTTTTTCTATCGCTTCCGAAACAGGTTTAAGCCCCTGTGGGAAACGCCCTTGGTGTACTTCCCATTCCCCGACGGCGTTTTCCCAGCCGTCGTCAATCTGAAAGATCAGGGGCCGCCCCCGGTCAAGGTAACGGAGTTTAAGGAGATTGTCATTTGACCGCAAGGCCGCAAGGTCATCAAGGATGATTTTTTCGTTGATGCGGTTGTAGTGATTGTACCATGACGCGTAACCGCCGGGCCGCCTGTCCCCAAAGGAGCCGCCCTTTCCGCCTGAGAGAAAATCAAGGCCGGAAAAATCCCGGGCGTATATTTTTTTAAGATAGTCCTTAAATTGAAAGAACCCTTTGGCGAGAAAAACATGGAGTTCGGCCATCTTTTCTCCGGCGGTCCAGACTTTGCCGGGGCAGTACAGTTCGGCGCTGACGCGGTCGCGGCAGCCGTTGATCCTGTACGATACGGGCCCCCCGCCTTCCAGGGAGGCGACGCACAGGTAGTAATCGCCGCTTCGTATATACATGATGAAGTGGCCCGTTGCGCCGCCGCCTTGCGGCCTGTCGCCTTCCCTGTTGGTAAGCCTTAAAAGTTCGGGGATGATATGAACCTTGCGGGGGAGCCTTTCCCCTTCGGCAAGTTCCCAGCCAGGGGACCAGGACTGCCAGCCGCCGCTCTGGAGAAATTTTTCCTCTGCGGCAAAGGCCTGTGCAAGGTCCGCTCCTGCCCCGATGAGGATGAACAGTTCGTTCAAAGTAAAGATGTCAAAGGTCCTTGCCATCTCCTCCTGGGTTCCGCCCTGCTTTACCGTATAGCTGAGAAGCCGCCATCCGGGTCCGGCCTGGGTTTCGGCCCGGATGATTCCGGGTATGTCCATGTTGATTACCTCTTGCCTTACAGTTTACTATGGATACGGGGAGAATCGCAAACGATAATGATAGAACTTGCCGCCTTTCTGGGAAATCCGGGGCTTCACTATAAAAACAACCGCCACAACGCCGCGTGGCTTTT
>JAISDF010000078.1 GCA_031265025.1 Spirochaetaceae bacterium | reverse complement strand
TCTTCGTATGTTTCTTCTCCGCTCTCAGGTTCGCCGGGAGGGGCGGTATACTCGGGAAGGTCATAGCCGTTTTCGGGAAGAGCTGTTTCGGCCAGGACAGGCGGAACAGCCTCGTCTTCGCCGATTATTTCCTCAGGATAGACCCAGGCGCTTTCGGGAACCGGCTCTCCCCGTATCCCCTCGTCAGGACTTCCCGCGGCGGCGGGTATGAAACCGCCCGGGGGCAGGTCCACTATGCCGGTATAGGGCGCGGAAGCGTCGGGACGGCTCTGTGTCTGTCCTCCCGCCGCGTCCACGGGGCCGAGTATGTGCGGATAATTTGCCGCGACAGCGGCCCTGGGGTCAAAGTCGGTATCCCCGCTCAAGGCGCTTTCCCCGGTAAAGCGGGAAAAAGCCACCGGGTCCGCCGGCTGGGAAATCCGTATCCTTCCGACAGAACGGCCCGAAAGACCTATGGAAGAAGCGGCGTCCCTGGAAAGCAGGGCGAGAAGGCCCGGCGATTCCAGGGGACCGGCTATGATGACCCTGACGGTTTTTCTGGTTTCAAGGTTGGTAACATCAACCACCGTATTCCTGGGAAAGGAACTTGACGCGGCATAGTAGCCCGAATCGGGAAGCTCCCCGTTGGTACCAAGGGCGGCCGCGCCTTCCCATACGGACCCTGAGGTCATCACGGCCATAATCACGGGGACGGCAAGAAACAGTACGTACTTTTTCATACCCTATCCTTCAAAATGTGAGAGCAGTACCCTGGCCGCCTCTTTTGCCTGCCGGGACGCCTCGGCAAGGGATGAGCGGGGGTTTCCCGTATATTGAACCTCGAAAAGAACCCTGCGGGGGGCAAGCCGGACAAAGCGCAGGGCTATGGAACGGGGCCGGTATGTGGAAGGATCATCCTGGGGACGAAGCTCATAATCCAGCACCGCGAGAATATAGTATTCGACGCCGCTTTCAATGGCGTCGTCTATGTCCAAAAGTCCTTCGTCAGGGTAGGTTCTTATCTGGTTTCGCTCAAGGCGCAGTATGGGAGCGTTGGTAACAATATGGCCGGTGTCAAAGCACACATCCATGAGGCCGCCTTCCCAGAGACTCGACGCGTCAAGCCTCGGCGTATTTTCGCTTACCCCGGTTTCCACGACCATGACCGAGAGGGTAGACGGAAAAAGCGGGGCGCCGAGCAGAAAAAACCCCAAAAAAACAGCCAATTGTTTCATCATACCGTACCTTTACACATGTTCTCTTTCATATCGGCAGTATAGTGGTCCTTCTGTATACCCGAAAAGCGAATCGGCGGTATTGACATATTCCTCCTGCCGCGATAAGTTATGCTATTCAAACATTGTGAAGACAATCTAACAACTAGGGGTTTATATGAGCGGAACCGAAGAAAGAAGAGAAAACACGGGCCTTGTCGTCTATTCCAGCAAGACAGGGAATACGCGGAAACTTGCCCAGGGCATACACAGGGGTCTTGAAGATGCCCTGGGGGAAGGCATACGGATAGCGGCGGTGGAGGACAATCCCGACCCGGCCGGTTCCGCCTGGATACTCGCGGGTTTTTGGGCCGACAGGGGGAACGCCGACCAAAAGGCCCTGAACTATTTGAAATCCCTGGAAGGCCGCAGCGTCGGCCTTTTCGGAACCCTGGGGGCCTATCCTGATTCGGCCCACGCCAAGGACATAGCCCAAAAGGCCAGGGACGCGGCGGCGGAAAAAAACACCGTCCTGGGCTGTTTTCTGTGCCAGGGCAAAATAGACCCTGCCCTGACCGAGCGTTTCAGGAGCCTTCCGGCGGACAATCCCCACGCCATGACCGAAGAAAGGATGAAGCGCCATACGGAAGCGGCAAAACACCCTGACGAGAACGACATCGCCTCGGGGGTAAGCGCGTGCCTTGCCATGATAAAAGCAGTCCTGCCGGGGGCCGCGAATTGAAATTCCGGGGCGTACACGTTGTTGTCGCGGTGGTATCTGTCCTGCTTGTACTGCTCGTCCTCTTCGGCCTCTTTTCGGGCAGCGTCAAAATACCCTTCCGGGACATACTTGCCATACTGGCCGGCAGGGACAAGGGCAGCGCCGCGGCAAAAATAGTAAACGGCATACGCCTGCCCAGGATTCTGATGGCCGTGTTGGTGGGCATGATGCTTTCAGCCGGAGGAACCATTTCCCAGGCGGTATTCCGCAACCCGCTGGCCGATCCCTACATTATAGGCATAAGTTCCGGCGCGGTAAGCGGGGCTGTTTTGGCCTATATACTCAAACTGCCCGACATTTGGTACGGGTTCTTCGCCTTTATTACATCCATGGGAACCGCGTTCCTTATTTTCAGCCTCGCGGGAAAACGCGGCAAAACCGATACAGCGGCGCTCTTGATAATAGGCGTGGCCGTCTCGTCCTTTTTGGGGGCCCTTACTTCGTTCTTTATGTATCTGGCCGGACAGGATTCCTACCGGGTCATGGTCTGGACCATGGGCTACCTGGGCGCGGCGTCCTGGTCCAGGGTGGGCCTTTTGATAATTCCCCTGGTCCTTTCGATGCTTTATTTTCTTTATTATCGCCACGATGTAGACGCCCTGCTTTTGGGGGACGAGGAAGCCCATTCCCTTGGAATACCTGTGGGCACCCTGAAACGGCAGCTCCTTGTCGTGGTCAGCCTTATCGCGGCGTTTTCCGTGGCCTTTACGGGCATGATAGGCTTTGTGGGGCTCATCGTTCCCCACGCCGTGCGGCTCTGCATAGGCAGCAGCCACGGCCGCCTGCTTCCCCTGGCGGCCTACAGCGGGGGGATGTTTCTCCTCTTTGCCGACACTCTGGCCCGTACCCTGCTCTCCCCTGTGGAGATTCCCATAGGCGTGGTTACCGCTTTTTTCGGCGCGCCGTTCTTTTTATTCCTCGCCGTGATGAACGGAAAAGGAAGGGCCCATGCTTAGCGCCGAAGGGGTCAGTTTTGCCTATCAGCGGCATCTTGTCCTTGACGACATTTCTCTTTCCCTTAAAGCCGGTGAATTCCTCGGCTTCCTCGGTCCCAACGGATCGGGAAAATCAACCTTCCTCAAAAACCTTTTGGGATTTCTTACGCCCTTTCAGGGCCGCGTCGTGTTTTCCGGCGCTGAAAACACAGGCGCTGAAAACGGGCGCGTCCCGGACAGGACGGAGAGGTCCAGGCGGCTTGCCTTTGTGCCCCAGAACTCGCATCCCGCGGCGTCCCTTACAGTACGGGAACTCATGCTCATGGGAAGGCTGCCCCACATGCGGGACCGCTGGACCGGCTACAGGAAAGCTGACAGGGAAAAGGTTGAAGAAGTGCTGGAAGCCTTAGGGATAGCGGACATGGCGGAACGGAATGTGATGAGCCTTTCAGGAGGCGAAGCGCAAAAGGTTGTCATAGGCCGCTGCCTTGTGCAGGAAGGAGACATACTGCTTCTTGACGAGGCGACTTCGGGACTCGACCTTAATCACAGTATTGAAATCATGGAACTGATGCGGAGGAAGGCCGCCGGGGAGGCGAAAACCATAGTGGCGGTCCTTCACGATCTTAACCTGGCCTCCCAATACTGCGACCGCATCGTGCTCCTCAAGAACGGACGCCTGCGCTACCAGGGAATCCCCTCTGAAATTCTCACCGGAGAAGTCCTTGAGGATATTTACGGCATACGGGCGGTGGTAAAAAAAGACGAATACGGCAAGCCCTTTGTACTGCCGAGACGGGACAGTACGGCAGGGGAAAAACGCGGCAAGGAGGACCAAGGTGTTTACTGAACGCTTCCGCTCCCACCATGACGCCGAGGGGGGCCTTGAGGCCCTGCTGGGAAATCCGGGGAGCCGCGCCGG
>JAISDF010000210.1 GCA_031265025.1 Spirochaetaceae bacterium | reverse complement strand
CTCCGGGGCCGGTTCCGGAAGCTCCCAGACCCTCATACGCCGGGGTTCCCTCCTCTCCCTCTTTACCCTGGTATCCCGGGTATTGGGCCTGCTCAGGGAGATGACCAAAGCGGCGCTCCTGGGGACCAGCCCCCTGTCTGATGCTTTTTCCGTGGCTTTTTTAATCCCCAATCTGCTGCGCAGGCTTTTTGCCGAAGGGTCCATCGCGGTGGCCTTTATTCCTACCTTCAAGGAATATCTCCTCGAGGGGGACAGAGCAAAAATCAGAGACTTTCTTTCCTGTATTTTTACCTTTCTCTGTTTTTTTGTCAGCCTGGCGGTTGCCCTGGGAATTCTCGCGGCGCCCTGGATAGTACGGCTGTTCAAAATAACAAACTATGATGAGACCCTGCTCCTTACCCGCATCATGTTTCCGTTTCTTGCCTTTATTTCCCTGGCGGCCTTGTTTCAGGGCATCCTCAATACGGTCTATATCTTTACCCCGCCGGCTCTGGCGCCCATTCTGCTCAATCTGGTTACTATTTTCTGTTCCTACGCACTGAGTCCTTTTATGGCGAATCCCGCGCGGGCCATGGCCGCGGGTATCTTTATAGGCGGGTTTTTGGAAGCTGCCGTTCAGTTTCCCTTTGTGCTGAAACAGGGGTTCCGCTTTGCCGTTACCGGCCTTAAAAGGGCCATTACCAATCCGGGAACGCGAAAGGTGCTGCGTCTCATCGGGCCGACTATTGTCGGCATGGCGGCCTACCAACTGAATGATCTTGTTTCCACCATCCTGGCAACCAGGTCAGGTGACGGCGTGGTATCGGGACTGCAGTATTCGCTGAGGCTTCAGGAACTTTTTCTTGGGATATTCGCCGTGTCTCTGGGAACGGTGCTACTGCCCGGCCTGACCGAAGATGCCAAGACCGGACAGTGGGCGCTCTACAACGAAAGGCTCATTTCCGCCATGGATATTATCGCCCTCCTCACGGTTCCCTTCACCTTTCTGTTCCTTATTCAGGGTGAAAACCTCATCCGCCTGCTCTTTCAGACGCGGAACTTCGGCGAAACATCGGTGGCCCTCACGCTCAGGGCTTTCAGGTTCCACATTCCCGGCCTGTTCTTTATCGCCCTCAATCGCATACTCGCCCCGGCCTTTTATGCCCAGGGCGACTCCACATCACCCACCATCGCGGGGATTCTTTCGTTTGCGGTAAACATAGGTCTCGCCCTGTTTCTGGCCGGCCCTTTCGCGGGATCGGGCATTGCCCTGGCCCTCACCGCGGCCAGTGTGGTGAACGCCGCGCTGCTTCTCGTCTTCCTTTCAAAAAACCCCAACATCGCCGTGGGCAGGGCTCTTTCATCGGCGCTGCTTTACGCCGCGAAATTGGTTCTCTGCTCCTGCGCGGCGGGTCTCCCTGTCTACCTGCTCTCCCCCCGTCTCAATGCCGCCTTCGCCGGAAGAGGCCGCTTTGTTTCCTTCGGCCTCCCCTTCCTTGCGGCATCCCTGATCTTCGCGGCCATAGGCATACTGCTCCTTGCCATCACCCGCGACAAACAGGCCCTCGCCATAGCGGGAATGTTCGGAAAAAAGAAACAGAAAACCTGAAGACCCCTGTCCTGACTTATGCCTTCTTCCGGTACCAGTATTGGTATTTCTCCCTGAACCCGAGTTTTTTGTAGAGATTTTTCGCCGCGTCATTGGTATCCACAACCTGTAAATACGCCCTGAGCGCTCCGGCGTTTTTTGCCGAGGCCAGCAATGAACGGACTATTTCTTCCCCATAGCCCCTGCCGCGCATATCTTCCCTGACTATTATGTCAAATATTCCTACCCAGCTTTTTTCAACCACCCCATAGCCGCAGCCGATTATCGACCCCTCTTCTTTCTTGTACACCACAATCTTTTTTGCGAGAATGTTGTTCAGCATGAGCATTATGGTTTCAATCTGGCTTTGCCGTATTTTATTGCAGTTCAAAAGAGCCTGTATCCAGCTATCGGTAAAGCCGTCGCTGATTTTAATGCCCGTGATTTTCCCGGCCACGGGTTTCAGGGTATTGCATACCTGTACCGAGGTGCTATCAATCTTTTCATAGCCCAAGCGCTCCAGTTGTTTATCGAGCATCCTGTGTTCCGCACAGTCAACAAGCTTATAGATTACCGGAAGTTTATGCGCCCTGAAAATTTTCTCGCAGCAGCTTATTTTTTCGTTCATTTTTAATTTTGAAGGATAGATGGGGTTGATGGAATTTGCCCGCTTGGTATATCCATTGGCCATTCTGATAATCCAGCCGTCATAGAAACTGGTCTGTATAGAAGGCCACGCGTTCATGGACAATTCTTCAAGGGTGAAATCCGTATTCATGGTTTAGAACTGTACCCCGGCGAAGAAACCTATGCGGTTACTGTTCCATCTGCCGCCATAGCCCAGATCATAGCCGCCTTCAGGAACAGGCGCCGAACCGCTAAAGGGCCTGAGGTACTCATAGGACACGCCGGCAAAGATCCCAAGATGCTTAAAGGCCTTAAGGCCCGCCACAAGACGGCCCTGGATCAGCAGCGTACTTTCATCATTATTGCTATTGGCGCTGTACATTTTGTTGATGGTTCCGCAGAGAGCTTCAATATCAAGGAAGGCGGGGCCCAGAGGCAGCTCAAGGCCAATGCCGGCCCGCAGCGCCATGGTGTTTATTTCATGATCGCCGCCCGGAGCTGCGGTAAGGCTGCCTATATAAAGCTCTTCAACGCCGACACTCAGGGTAGTATAAAAATGTTTGGAACCGCTTTTGAGCCCCGCGTTCATATAGCCCATGCTGTCTATCCAGACCTGGGGATTCAGAATACCGTCCTTGATTATATTGACGATTCCCAAAGGAAAAACATTCGCGCTCCGCGAAATATTTACCAGGCCTATCTGCGCTCCGGCGCTGTCCTCACCGCTGTAATTCACCAGGGCGGTCTGCAAACCCCGCATCGCGCCGGAACTCCGGTTGAAAAGGCCCGCCGCCTGAAAGCCTGTCATGGCGCCCCGTGCCATATTAAAGGCCCCGGCTGTCTGGACCCCAACGACATCTGAAGACAGGTTGAAAATCCACGAACTCTGGAGGCCGGCAACAGAGCCGTTTGTCATATTGAAAATCCATGCGGCCTGAATACCCCGCATATAACCGTTTGCCACATTGAACATTCCTGAAGCCTGGAGGCCCCGTACATTACCGCCCGCAAAGGTAAAGGCTCCTGTAAGCTGGACGCCTGTCATGTCCCCCGCGGTACTGGCATAGGTGCCGGCAAGCTGCAGGCCCGTCAGGGAACCGTAGCTGCTCACGCCCAGGGGGGCCAGTCCCACACCGCTGAGATGCCAGCCGTCGGCGGCAGTCAGGGACAAAAGTACATGGTTTGTGGTTTCGATCTCTTTTTTTCCGCGCCACGCATCAGGAATGAGCTGCAATTTTACCGTATCACCAGGATGGTTCTCCCCGGCGCTGTTTTCAGCGCCGCTTGCGGCGTCAGTTTCAGAGCCGGCCGGAACATCGCCCCTCGCCACAGCGGGAGACGCGCCCACCGGGGAAAAGTCGGCAAGGACCAGGCGGACCCGCCGGTTTTCAACCAGGAACACTTCGGCCCGGTAAAAGCTGTCGCCGCGCTGCAAAAGAATATGGTAGGGTCCGCTTTCAAGGCCGATTTCAAGAGGCCGGTTCTGTACCTTGGTAAACTCGGCCATGAGAAAATCAGAGCTGTCCCGTATGGTGATGCGCCCCGTTACTTCGGCCTCAAAAACCAGTCCCGCAGAAGTTTCCTTGATATCGGTAAGAACCACGTCCCCCGAACCGGAAATCTGCATATCGTAGCTGGGATGCTGGGCTCCGTACAGCGAGGTCTCTGTTTTCGCCAGGGTTTCGGTATAGGCGAAACGGTAGACCTCGTTAAGCGTTACCCTTCCGTCGCCCACCGAGTCGGCCCCGCCCCGGAGACCCGCGAGCAGGCTGTGGGTAAAATAAGAACCGCCGATACTGTCCGATTCCTGGGAAGCCTCGGTCGCCGAACTGGAAGTCAGGAAGGCGTACCCTTCGGCGGAAACCGAATCGTCAATGAGAAAGGGAACTGTTTTTGTTCCGCCCTTGGCCCTGGTAAAGGCGCCTGACGCGCAGGAATCAAGGATCACAATGCGCATATCGGAAGGAAGGTCCGTTATTCTGGCCCTGAGATCCAGGTAGGATAAACGCTCCCTGTTGAGGAGGAGGCCTTCTTCATCAGAATGGCCGGAATAATAAAAAACCAGCTCTATCCTTTTATGGCTTTCCCGGGCCCGGGCTATGCTTTCGCGGGTCAGGGAAAGCTGCTGTTCAATATCCCTAATTGAAGGTTCAACAAGAAGCGCCAAATCCTCAAGTCTGATGCCGCCCATTTGGGTAAAAACACGAGCCATGGCCCTAGCGTCAGATACCGCGTAATGGAGGGTTGTCCGGCCCCGGCCGCCGTTATTCGCGCCTATAAAAATGCCGAAGCGCCTGGTGGTCCCTTCAAAATCCGCAAACCCTGAGGCAATGCCCAAAAAACAAAAGAACACCACAGCGGCGCCTGCGCGTTTCATACTTACTCCTTTCCTATGTATACAGTTTCAAGCTCATACTCTGAAAAAACGCCTGTTCCCCGTGCCAGGGCCGTTCCCGGATCCCCGGCGAGAATCTCCGCGTTACGCAAAACGGACGCTACATCAACAGGGCTGCCGCTTGAAACAAAGAAAAATATTTCGCAGAACGGCGCGTCATCCAGGGTATACGCTTCTTCCAGGGCAGTACGCTTTCCCTGAACCAGGGCGGTGCTGCCGCCAGAGCGGTAGGGATAATGAAGCGTAACAACCTTGCGGCCGTCTATCGAAAAGATCACCCCGTAACGGCTCTTTCCTGAAGTATAGGCAAGCTGCACCGTATTGCCCGCGTGAAGCACGGCATTTTCGCCAAGAGGGGTTTCGCCGGGTTTAAGGTACACCCGCAGTTCAGTCCCGCCTTTTACGCGGTCGGTAAGAGCGTCAGAATCCCGCCCCGATGAGTGTCCGTGGAACAGGGTCAGGGAGAAGAAGAGCGCGGCAGCGGCACAGGCCGCAAGCGCGCCCAGCGCCGCCCGTACCGGAAAGACGCGGAAAGCAAAACGCACGCGGCGTTCGGGAGCACCGCAAAGGCCGGGAGCGCCAGAGGCGGGAAACGCCTTTTCCGGGGGATAGGCCGCCCTGATTTCCCTGTCCTGGTCTTTCAGCTTCTCAAGCCGCGCCGCCGTCCCGGTGTCAGTGCGAAGCAAAACTTCCACCTGCCGCCTTTCCCCCGCGTCAAGCTCGCCAAGATTGTACCGCTCCAGGAGCAACTGCGAAATACGTTCTGATTGATAAGGCAATTCAGTCATTGTAAGCCTCTCTTTCCGCCCTTTTACGGGCCCGTTTCTGGAAACTTGCCAGACGCTTGCGCACCCCGGAAATCGACATACCCAGGGTCATCCCGATTTCTTCAAGGGTCATCGTGTCCCAATGGTACATAAAACAAATAATCCGGGTCGTCTCGGATTCCGCCTTAAGCAAATCCTCCACAAGCAGCTTTACGTCGGTATGTTCATAGGCTCTGTCAATACGGCCGGAAAACGCCTCCCCCTCTTCATGCGACGCCTCCCGGCGGTTCCGTTTCCAGCGGAGCGTGTTAAGGGCCGTATTGGTCGCCATAGTGTATAAAAGGCTTGAAGGATATTCCCCCTTGAGACTTCCCCGCCTGCGCATAAGTTTTATGAACACATCCTGGGCCGCGTCCAGGGCGTCGTCCTCGCTGGCTAAAATACTCCTGCAGCGCCTGAGGACCATGGGGAAATATTTCTCGTAATACTCTTTGACGTTAATGGAAACTTCCATGCGCTCCTTCACAAGCTCCGTACAACAGCTCCCCTATTAAACACCGGGGACCGGGAAATTTGCACCGTACATGGCGGCGGATATACTATGACCGCGGTATTTTTTTCTATGGATGAACAAGGTTGAAAGATCCCCGGAGCGTCCGGGGCGGGCTCCGGGCCTTCCGCCGCGCGCGGAGAGCCATCCGCAGCGCGCGGAGAATCACCCGCCGCGCGCGGAAAACCGTCCGGCGCGCGCGGAAAATCATCCGGCGCGCGCGGAGAATCACCCGCCGCGCGCGGAAAACCGTCCGTCGCGCGCGGAAAATCATCCGGCGCGCGCGGAGAATCATCCGCCGCGCGTGGAAAATCATCCGCCGCACGCGGGGAATCATCCGCCGCGCGCGGAAAACCATTCGGCGCGCGCGGAAAACCGTCCGGCGCGCGCGGGGAATCGTCCGCCGCGCGCGGAGGCCGGATTTTGGGGTTGGCGGAATTTCAGGCGAAGCGGGGGCTCAGCTTCCCCTTTTCTTCTATAATAATTTTCTTTCCGTTTCCGAGAACAGCGGTAATGGTCGGCCTGTGCACCAATCCGTCAAGGTGAATCAGGGCCGGGGCGTCTCCGTCATAATTATGCCCCACCGCGAAGTGGCAGGTTTCAAAGGCTTTTTCGTCCTCCAGCATGTGGCCGGTTACGCGGGCCCTGGGATTGAGGCCTATGCCTATTTCCCCTATGTTCCGGGCGTTTTTCGCGTTAAGCTCCCCGGCGCCCGGCGGGAATTTCCCCTGCTTTTCATAGCTGCGGGCGTTGCGCTCGGCAAGGGTAATGGTTTTGAGGAGTTCCTTCGCGTCGGCGCCGCCTGACACACCGGTAATAAACCCGTCTTTAAGGGTACAGTGTATGGGGTTCCTGATCAGTATATCCCGGTCATGGAGGCTTATGGACCCGTCAAACACAATGGTCCCGCAGGCGGTTCCGTTTTCGGGACTGATAAAGACCTCGCCGGCGGGGAGATTGCCGCCCTGCCCCGGATGAGAAAAATCGCCGTCATCCAATTTGGTTTTTCTCCCCGCAAGGCCGAAACTCACATCGGTACCGCCCGGCGCCGCGATATGAATACTGAGCGCCTTGTCCAGAACTTTTTTAAGGGCCGCGCAGCGGGTCTTGAGGAGCGTATAGTCTATGGGCACGGTCCGCACAAAGGAATCTACCGTTGTGCCGGGAGACCAGAAGGCCCTGCAGGTCCTGGTTCCGTAAAGCTGGTAATGAAAAATATGGTCCCAGCTCTGGCCGTCTGTTGTATACGGAGACGCGATGCCGTTCCTGTCCTTGCCCAGCTTCTGCGCGCTGAGCGAAACGAATACCTGGGGGTTTGCCCCAAAAGCGGCAATCACCGCCTCATCGGCAAAATCCATCTGGGTCTTTTCGCCCTGATACACGAGGACAGGCCGCGCGTCCGCTCCGGCGGCGGCATCGTACATCGCTTGGGCAACGGCGGACACATCGCTTTCAGGATTGCTTACAATAAGAACCTGTTCGCCCTTTTTCACTTTGAGTACATCGCTGACCGCGATACGGGCGGCCTTGTTGAGCTTCCCGCCGCGAAGAATCGGGGAGCGGTCTACAGAGAGAAAGCTGTTTAATCCCATAGCCCATTCTAGCCGTCCCCGCATGTTTTATGCAAGAGAACATCCGGGGACAGACGCTCTCCCGGGGATCAGTGCCTTTCCTTGACCTTCCCTTTTTCCTTGTTGATTTTTATTTCGAGCTTGTCCATCAGCTTGTCAATGGCCGGATTCAGTTCAAAATCACTCTCCGTACAATGTATGGATACACCCCAGCGAAAATTAACAGTCGCTTCGGCGGAAAATTCCTTTTCTTTGGTAAGGGTTACAAGAAAATCCACAATCATGTTTTCCGCGTTATGAATGCGGGCTATCTTGCGGTCCAGGTATTCCCTGCCGTCCTCCCTGAGATTAAAATGCACCGCTTTAACATCAACATTCATGGCTGCCTCCCTGGTTATTTGTTTTTTTAAGCGGAAGGCAAACGCCGCCCGCTTTACTGCCTGTCATAGGATGAACCCAGATCGAGTTCTTTCCGGTACTTGGCCACCGTGCGCCGCGCCAGGGGGATACCCTTTTGCGCGAGCATGCCGGACAGTTCCTGATCGGAAAAATGGCGGGCCTCCCCCTGTATCAGCTCCCTGATGATTTCCTTTACCCCCTCTTTCGAATAACGGGACCCTGTTGAACCTGCCCCGCTTATGGAATTGGTGAAGAAGTGTTTCAGCTCAAAAATCCCCCATTCGGTCTGCATATATTTGCCGTTGGAAGTCCGCGAGACCGTAGTCTCGTGTACACCGAGTTCCCCGGCAATATCCCTCAGGGTAAGGGGAATAAGATACTTGGGTCCTTTGGTGAAAAAGGCCCGCTGGAATTCCACTATGGCCCGTGAGACCCTGAGCAGGGTGTGGTTCCTCTGTGTTATGGATTGAATGAACCAGCGGGCCTCTCTTATGTTCTCCCGCACAAAATCGCGGATGGGCTTGCCGTCTTCCCTGATGATGGAATTCCTTCCGGCGCCTTTTGTTTTTTCCGACGAGAGTTCCATAAAAAAGGGATTAATGCCCAGAACGGGGATTTCTTCATCATTGAGGATGATGACAAATTCACCTTCCTTGCGCATAACCTGGATGTCGGGAACCACATAGCGGGTATCTTCCGAGGAAAACTGCCTCCCCGGAAACGGGGAAAGCTCCTTGATGCGCCCGGCGATGAGGCGGACCTCGTCTTCGGTACGGTCGATTTTTTTCGCCAGTTCGGCAAAGCGGCCCTTTTCCAAAAGTTCAAGATAGTTAAGGGCAACGGAAAGCCCCGGCGGGGCATGGGGAAGCAAAGCCGCCTGCACCCGCAGCGATTCTTCATAGCCTGAAGTACAGGTCCCCTGGGGGTCCAGAGAACGGATAAGGCGCAGCGCCTCATCAATCCCGGCCCTGTCCCGGCCCTTGAGGAGCAGGGACACCGGCTCTTTGTGGAAGCCGTCGGCGTTAAGGTTTTGAATCAAAAGTTCGCCTATGGCCCTGATTTCCCCGCTCACCGGCTGCAGCCTGAGCTGCCAAAGAAGATGCTCCTGAAGGGTCTCCGGCCGGGACAGCACCCCCTCGATGAATTTATGCTGCCGTTCGGTATCTTCGCTGCTGCCCCGCCTGATAAAACCGGCGTCGGAAGCGTTTTCAAAGTACGTTTCTTCTTCCTTAACCGGCGTATAGGCTTCTTCCAGAGAAACCGTGCTGTGGTCCTCAAGCACCTCCAGGGCGGGATTGCGCTCAAGCTCCTCCCCGATTTTCTGCCTGAGGTCAAGAATGGGCAGTTCCATCAGCTTGATTGACTGATAGAGCTGAGGATTCATTCTGAGGTGCTGTTCCTGGATAAAGGACGGGCGCTGTATCTGCAAAACCATAACCCCTGTCAAAACTATCATTCCATACTCCCGGTTTGTCAAGAAATTTCAAATGGTGATTTGTTCTGACCCGGGCTTCCGGAAGGCTACCAGAATAGTATACAACATCGGCAAAACTGAAAAGGCTGTAAAACAAGCCCGGCGCGAAACAGCGGCCGGGCGAACCCCGGCCTGTTGCGAAATAACGCGAATTTGTTTACTATCTGCTGCCAAATGCCCTGTTTTTAGGAGGACCCATGAACGTATTTGAGCGGCTTGCCTGTCAGGCCATACACATTCCCGAAATACTCATTCCCCGGCAGGATATAGAGCTCAGTTCCTGGTCCGTAATCGCCTGCGACCAGTTTACCCAGGACAGGGACTACTGGCGCCAGGTCGAAATTCAGGCCGGTTCAGGCCCCTCGACCCTGCGCCTTATTTTTCCCGAGGTGTTTTTGAACGATCCCGGCCGCGGGGAAAGAATAAGCGCCATACACCGGACCATGAAGGCCTATTTGGGGGACAGTACCGCCGGCGGCGAAACGGGGGACAGAGTAAGTTCCGGGGAAAGCGTATTTGAGGCCCCCGGACAGGGCATTATGTATATTGAACGAAGTACCCCTCGCCGCCCCTGCCGGCGGGGCCTGATACTGGCCATAGATCTGGAGCACTACGATTGGGCGCCTGAGGCCCGGACCCTGATACGGACCACCGAGGGAACGGTGCCTGAACGTATACCGCCGCGCATGGAAATACGCCGGGGAGCGGCCCTGGAAAGCCCGCATATACTGCTTTTGATTGATGATCCTGGGGACAGAGTAATGGGTATTCTCGGAGAAACGGCAAAAAAGCGGAAAAAAGCCTATAACGGTACTTTGATGCTCAGTTCCGGCTCTGTCGCGGGCTGGTTTTTGGACAAAACAGAGGATTTCACTCTATTGGCGGATGAGCTCGAATTATTGGCCGGTAATGCCCGGATACGCTATGGTTCTTGCGGGGACAGAGCTTCAACAGGGGACAGAGCAGGGGCGGATAAGGACAGGCCGGAGGGGGACAGAGTAAACCAGAAAAATCCCGGCGAAAAGCCCTTCCTCTTTGCCGTTGGGGACGGAAACCATTCCCTGGCCACCGCCAAAGCGGTCTGGGAAGAATATAAGGCCGGCCATCAGGGTGAAAAAGGCCTGGAAAATCATCCCGGCCGTTATGCACTGGTGGAAGTGGAAAATATCTACGATCCGGGAATTGATTTTGAACCCATACACCGGGTCATATTCGGCGCGGGGACAGAGCTGCTGGACAGCCTCAAAGCCCTGCCCGGTTTTACCAGCCGGATAATAAACAGCGGCAGCCCGGACGGGGACAGAGCACGGCTTTCAAGCCTTATAGCCGAACGGGGGACAGAGCAAACCCGCTACGGCCTTGTTCAGGGGACGCGCTGCGTACTTATTGAAACTACCGCCCCCGGTATAGCGGCGGTTCCCATACAGCCGCTGCTGGACGCTTTTGTTCAAAATCATCCCGGCTGTTCCATCGATTACATCCACGGGACAGAGGCCTGCCTCAGCCTTGCCCTGGACCAATCCCGCAAAGCCGCCGCCGTACTGCTTCCCCCGGTAAAAAAGGAAGACCTTTTCAGCACGGTTGCCCAATCAGGCCCCCTCCCCAGAAAGAGTTTTTCCATGGGAGAAGCCAGGGAAAAGCGCTTTTACCTTGAATGCAGGAAACTCTTCCGCGAATGAATGCGCGATACACAATACCGGCGAAGAGACTTGAACTCTTACATCCTCGCGGACAGCAGATTTTGAGTCTGCCGTGTCTACCATTCCACCACGCCGGCTGCTGCGCTCCGTCAGGATACGCGGATGAACAGTATACCATGTATCGGGGCCTGTCGCAAGCGCACCCTTTACAAAGCAGGGCCATATCAGGAAAATGTATAAATGTCTCAAGCTGAAATTACTGACCCGGTTGATCCGCCGGCGGCCTCTGCTCACAGCAGCGCATCGGATCGTTTGGGAACCGAACCCATAGGCAAATTGATACTCCGTTTTTCCATTCCGGCGATTTCCGGGATGATTGTTAATGCCCTGTATAATGTGGTGGACAGGATCTATGTGGGAAGGGGCGTCAATGAAGTCGCCCTGGGGGGTCTCTCCCTGACAATGCCCCTGATAACCATCTCCATGGCCTTTGCCATGCTTTTCGGCGTGGGATCGGCGAATATGATTTCCATACGTCTTGGGCAGGGGCGGAAACACGACGCGGAAAACGCCCTGAACCATTGTCTCCTCCTTCTTGTATGCATAGGTTTCATCCTCATGGTTTTCGGCCTGGTTTTTATTGAGCCCATACTTTCAATTCTGGGCGCCCAGGAAGGAAGCGAGTCCATAAACTATGCCAGGGACTACCTCAAAATTATCATATACGGGCAGGTTTTTGTTACGGTGGGGTTCGGGCTCTCCCACTGCACCAGGGCCCAGGGTTTCCCGGCTATCTCCATGATAAGCATGTTCCTCGGCGCCGGAATGAACATGATCCTTGATCCGATTTTTATCTTTGGCTTTGGCTGGGGGGTCAAGGGCGCCGCCTGGGCAACCATCATTTCCCAGCTTGCCTCGGCCGTCTGGCTGCTTTGCTTCAATCTGGGAAAAAAGACCGTAGTCAGGATCAGGCCCCGAAGTTTTACCTTTAACTGGGATATCGTCATGCAGATACTGGGCTTTGGGTCGGCCCAGTTTTTGCTGCAGTTTATTATGTCCGCGGTCCAGCTCCTCTACAATACGAGCATGGGCTGGTATGGCGCCGCGGCCCTGGGGGTGGACAATGGCGGGGACATAGCCCTCTCGGGCGTTAACATCAACATGTCCATCACCATGATGATACTTATGCCCATCTTTGGCATCAACCAGGGGGCCCAGCCCATACTGGGCTACAATTACGGCGCGAAAAAATTCGGGCGGGTCAAAAGCGCCTATAGCAGGGCCGTTATATTTGCTACAGCCTTCTGCGTTGTGGGTTTTATAGCCAGTGAATTCTTTCCCCACAGCATGGTGCGCATATTCGCGCCTCACGGCAGCGACGCCCTTTTCAGTTTCGCTCCCTGGGCCATGAGGGTCATGATGATTTTTCTTCCGCTGACCGGATTTCAGATAGTGTCGGCCAACTTCTTTGTGGTTACCGGCAGGCCGAAAATGTCGATTTTCCTTTCCATGACGCGCCAGTGCATCGCCCTTATTCCCTGCATACTTCTTTTTGGGAAGTTCTGGGGACTCCGGGGCGTAGTTGCCGCGACTCCGGTAGCGGACGCGTTCTCATTGATTCTTACTTCAATCATGATATTTTTTGAATTGAAAAAGCTGAACAAAAAGGCGGCGTTGTAAAGAAGGCGGCATTGTAAAGCAGCCGGCGCTTACCGGTCGGCTTCTTCCCACGCGCGGATGAACTGGAGCGCGTACTGCTGTATGCCGTTGAAATACGTGTCTATAAAATGAGCAAGGTCCCGGCCCACATAGCGGTAATGCCAGCTTTCCCAGCGGTAGCCGGTAAGCGCTTCATAGCCGTCGGGAAAGGACAGGGACCAGCCGAAACGGCCGGCGTTGGACAGCAGCCACCGGCCTTCCCTGGTCCCGGCAAACTCATCAGAGATGGAACCAAAATCAACCACCAGGCCAAGCTGATGCTGGCTGTGTCCGGGTCTGGCCGAGACCCGGTCGGCTTCTTCCTGGCCGTCTTCCCTTACATTCCTGGCGTAAACTTCAACCTGGTAGTTGTATGAGCGGTAGGTGGAAGACACGGTCAGGGTAAGCCCCTCCGCGCCGGCGGCGGCGGCCATTTCCTCCAGGGCATCGGCCGCTTCCTGTCTGAGCAGGAGGCCGTTACGGCCGGTCCGGTACGAAGGGCCGGAGAGCGCTACCAAATCCCCAGGCTCATATCCGTCAGGAAGGGCATGGGCCTTGTCCACCAGTATCCTTAGATAGGGGTCTCCTTCCAGCACGGCAAGGAGATCCAGAATGAAGGACGGCCCTTCCTGGGCGGCCGCGCTCAGATCCAGGGCCAGTTCCGGGGGGAGCCGCGCGTCACGCAGAATACGCTGCAAATCGTCCCGAAAATCAGGTTCGTGAAAACCAGACTCGGCAGTGTTACTCTGTCCCTGTCCGTCCGCTTCCTGCCCGTTCACCGCGTTACTCTGTCCCCCGAAACATCCTGAAAAGGACGCAAGGCAAAAAACCGCAAAAACAAACTGCCTCATGCCCCCCATGCTACACAACCTCATCCATGGTCTTTACAATGGTGAATAATTCGGGGAGCCCGCTTGAATCTATGACAATTTTGACAATCGCGCTGGGATTGAGAATATAGAAGCGCCGTTTTGCTTCCTGGGCGTACTCAATGAGGGTGATTACCGCCCCCAATCCGGTTGAGGAAAGACGTTCCACCCCGGACATATCCAGCACCACATGGGATGTAAAAGCCGAGGACCGTATTCTGCGCTGGAATTCCCTGTAATTCCGGTCGTCCAGAGAACCCTGAATCTCAAACACGGTAAAATGTCCTTCATTGGATTTGGTCATGGTGAAAGTTTCCATAATTACTCCGCACAGACACTATTTGTTCGCATACTCCTGGACAAAACGGTTCGAAATAATCAGATGATCCTTGCCGGTCCCCGCGTAAACCACTATACGGCAGTGAAGCATCCATTCAATACAAGCATCCAGTTCTTCAAAAGAAATACCCAGATGGCTGTTAATCCACTGCCTGATCTCCCTCAACGATACCTTGAAAGGACCATTATCAAGATGCTGGCCGTACTTGAAGGCATAGCCGGCCATGCCGGTCATAATCCGTTTCCGGGGACTGGTCTCTATCAGCTCTTCAAGATGCTGGTTGGTATTCCGTATACGCTCGGAAAGAATTTTTATGATTTTCAGGGCGAAGTTTCCGTTGGAAATAATCATCTTCTCAAAAGAAGGCCCGTCTATCGAAAGAACAGTGGTTTCGGTAATGGCAATGGCTGAGGCGGAACGGGGCCGGTGATCAATAAGCGCCATTTCGCCGAAAAATTCACTGGGCTTGGAAATGGTTTTTAATACCACCTCACCCTTTTCGACCTTCTTTTTGAGGTCCACATTACCACGCTTGAGTATATACATGAGATCTCCGAGATCACCTTCCCGGAATATGATTTCACCCGCGTCAAACTTTTTCTCAGTCATAAGCATAAACCACAAGATAGAATACTCTATTATCTAAATTCCAGGCAAGAGCCAAAATGAACATCTCGCGTTTACTCTGTCCCCGTCCGTGCTGGCAGCCCCTGCGGCCGCCTTTACTCTGTCCCCATCCCCGCTTACTCTGTCCCCATTATTGTCCAGGCTTGAATTTTCCCCTTGACAGACACCTCACCTTTAAGTATACTATATAAACTTTAGAATTATTAAAGATGAACAGTATACAGTATCAATTTGGTGAAAAAATACGGCGCGTCCGGGAACGCCGTTCTCTTACCTTGCGGGAAGTTGCCTGCCGGGCGGGGGTGAGCGAGAGCCTGGTATCCCAGATAGAACGGAACAAGGTAGCGCCGGCCATGGATACGCTCCTTGCCCTGGCCGACGCCCTGGACCTGGACCTGGAGTACCTTTTTGCGGACTACCGCCGGAACCATTCCGCCCGTATTACCAGGCGGGATGAACGCGGCGCGTTCACCAGGCCCGGGGTTTTGTACGAAAGGCTTGCCCAAATGGAAAGCTCTGTCCCCGGACAGGATGGCATCGAAGCCTATTCAATCACTGTGGAGCAGGGGGCCAAAACAGGCAGCAGGGAATACGGCCATCAGGGATGGGAACTGGGCATTGTTACAGCAGGGAAGGCCGAACTTTTTGTGGGCACCCAGAGCTATATTCTCGAAACCGGAGATTCCGTCAGTTTTCGCGCCGATGCCCCGCATACGCTGGCCAATGCCGGAGAAGAGGCGCTTAAGGTTTTCTGGATTATCACTCCCCCAAAGGGGGAAATCGCCAACGGAGGTTAATCAAAATTATGGGAAAGACTCTGACGGAAAAAATATTTGACGCCCACGAGATTGACAGGCCCTTTGGCAGGGACCGGGTTCTCAAACTGGACGCGGTGTTCTGCCACGAAATCACCACGCCCATCGCCATCAACGACCTAGTGGACAGGGGCATGGATACGGTCTTTGACGCGGCGCGCATCAAGGCCGTGATCGACCATGTCAGCCCGGCCAAGGACTCAAAAACCGCCGAACAGGGGAAAATACTCCGCGACTGGGCGCGGCGGCACCATATCAAAGATTTCTTTGACATAGGAAGGAACGGCGTCTGCCACGCGATTTTCCCCGAAAAAGGCTTTGTGCGGCCGGGCTATGTCATCATCATGGGCGACAGCCACACCTGTACCTACGGCGCTTTTGGCGCCTTTTCGCCG
This sequence comes from Spirochaetaceae bacterium, assembly GCA_031265025.1. Taxonomy (GTDB): domain Bacteria; phylum Spirochaetota; class Spirochaetia; order Treponematales; family Breznakiellaceae; genus JAIRTD01. Next base: position 644 of record JAISDF010000210.1, on the reverse strand, counting down.
GGAATAGGAACCACCGACCTTGAAGTCGGCATTCTCAAGGGAGTCTGCGTTTTCAGGGAGCCCAGAACCATGCGGGTCAACCTTAACGGAACGCTTCCCCTAGGAGTATACGCCAAAGACCTTATTCTTTCCATAATAAAGGAAATCGGCGTTGCCGGGGCCACCGACCGCATACTCGAATTCAGGGGGCCTGTGGTTGACGCGCTGGGCATGGAAGGCCGCATGACCATGTGCAATATGGCTGTTGAAGCCGGCGCCACCTGCGGGAGCTGCATGCCTGACATGACCACTGTTGAATACCTCTGGCCCTTCATCGGCCCTGACAGCCCTGAGTCAGAGGAGAGGCGCTATACCGGCAAGGAAGAGGCCCTTGCTGATTTTTCCCGGTGGAAAAGCGATGACGACGCTGTATATGACCGCGTCGTTGACCTTGATTGTTCTTCCCTTGAACCTGTCGCCACTGTAGGATACAAGCCTGACCAGGTAAAAACCATACGGGAGCTTACGGGAACCAAAGTCGATCAGGTATATATCGGGTCCTGCACAAACGGCAGAATCGAAGATCTGCGCATTGCGGCTTCGCTTGTCAGGGGGAAAAAGATCGCTCCTTCCGTCCGGGCCGTCCTGTCCCCGGCAACGCCGGA
>JAISDF010000174.1 GCA_031265025.1 Spirochaetaceae bacterium | reverse complement strand
TGCCACCCTGCCGCGCTGCCGCCAAATAACCCTGGCCGACTGTTCCAGAAACGCCATGCAGAGCCTTGCCCAGGACGTGCTGCGCCTCGTTGCCCCGCTTATGTAGACGGACGCCGGATACGCCCCCTCCTGAGGGAAGCTATCCTCTTGTACGAAAAGTCCCCTGCCTTTATACTAAAAGCATGAAACATGTTTATTTTCCGGCCCTTCTGGCGGCGTTTTTTCTTCTTTTTTACTGTGCCTCAAACCAGACCCAAGACCCGCCGCGGATTCAGGAAGCGGTCCGGGACGCGGACAGGACCGCTTCGGGCCTTTCGGCAAGGACGCTGCGTCTTGTGGAAGACGCGGTTTTTGAGGTGGTCGTAAAAAAGGCCGGCGAGGACCCCACGGTCTACGAAAAGGAACTGGACTGGGATGTGGTGCCCTACGCCATCAGGACCGACGCCTATTATTCCATAGGCACCGCCTTTGCCATATCGGAGACGGAACTCATCACCGCTTTTCATGTCATCAACCTGGGTTTTGCCAGCATGGTCTATGATCATTACTATGTCCGGGATTCCAGGGGCCGTATATACGAGGTGGACCAGATCATAGCCGGTTCCAACGAGCGGGATTTTCTTGTCTTTACCGCCGAGGGTCTTTCGGTGAGGGAATATTTTCAATTTGAAAGGAACTTCAGGACCGGAGACCCGGTGTTCAGCATAGGCAATGCCCTGGGCGAAGGCATAGTGGTGCGTAACGGCCTCATTCTGGGAACCGTGCCCGAAGAAGAAGCGGGCCGCTGGAACCAGCTTAAATCCTCGGCCGACGGCAATCCGGGCAATTCGGGCGGGCCCCTGGTTACTCCCGAAGGCAATGTGGTGGGTCTTGCCGTGGCGCTGCGGGACGGCAATATACTCTACTCGGTTCCCGCCGAAGTTATTCTCGACCTTCCCCGGAACAGCCTCCCCTACCGGTTCAAGTCCAGTTACAGGCATCTGATTCTTGCCAATACCGCCATCAGGGTATTTGAGACACAGATACCCCTCCCCGGCAATTACCTTTCGGTGGGCCGCCAACTGGTAAGCGCCTATGACCGTGAGTATGTGTCGGCCATGGAAGAGCTTTTCAGTACGGCGCCGGCTTATCTTAACGGCCCGAACAATGTGTATCTTCTTGACTCGGTGATTTCCTCGGGTTTCCCCGAACTTGATTTTGTCAACAGGGATGACGACAACTGGCATCTTTCGGACCTTGACGTAAAAAGCTACAACCTCCCCGATGACGGCAGGCTCATCCAGGCCACGATTTCAGGATTCAGCATCTATAAAATCAACAAGCCCAAATCAGCGCCGCTGTCGAGTATTTCCACGGACCCCCGCTACATCCTTGACCTCATGCTCCAGAACATGAGGATGGACAGGACCCTGTGGGGAAACCAGACCTACCGCATTCTCTCCTTTGGCGACCCCAGTTCGGTCAGCGAATACCGGGACGCTTTGGGAAGGCCCTGGATAGCCGCCCATTGGCTTATCGGCTTTGACGACAAGGTTCTCTTTATGTACATACTCCCCCTGCCCAACGGGCCGGCTGTTGTCATGACCATACAGAGCAGTTCCCAGTTCAAAGTCTACGAATGGGATATACGCAGAACCTGCGACCACATTCACGCCGCCTATGTGGCTACCTTTGATGAATGGGATGATTTTATCACCCTGGGCAAATACATCCCCGATTTCCTTAAAGATTTTACGTTCACCTGGGAACAGGATACCCGGCAGGTTTCGTTTTCCTATCCGGGTCTTTCGTTTGGGGCAGGGCCTGAGGTCCTTGACTGGGACAGCAGCTCCGAGCTTTTCCTCGGCCCTTCGTACTACAATCAGGATGACGAGGTTGAATTCGGGATACGGAAAATCATACTCCAGAGGGATGTCCGGGGGCGGGAGTACACCATACTCTATAAGAACATAAGGCCGGATTCCAGGCTCGGCGCCAAAGCGGCCGAAAGCTGGACCGACCTTGTACAGGCAAAATATCCTTTTGACGGAAATCCCGGCATCTCGGCCAAGGACAATACCGGCTCTATAGGAGCCATGCTCAGCGCCCAAAGAGCCGACCCGGACATACGTTATTCGCTATACCTTTCCATGGAAAACCCCCAGGGAGAGGATATGTTGAAAAGCCGCATGGAAGCCCTCATAAACGGCATTGTGATAGAACGGTAGGCAGGGTAAACGCTTACCGTTTCCTTCTCCGCCTTGAGGCGCCCTTAAACCTTGAGGGCGCCTTTTTTGAAACTGAGGCTTTCGTCGTTTTCTTTGGGCCTGTCTACGCTGACGGTGTCGCCTTCTTTTATTTTACCCGCGATGATGAGCTTGGCAAGGGGATTTTCAAGATCGCCCTGTATGGTCCGTTTAAGGGGCCGCGCGCCAAAGAGGGGATCATAGCCCCGCTGGGCAAGAAATTCCTTGGCGGCATCTGAAACCTTGACGGCTATCTTTCTTTCGGCGAGGCGGCCGGCAAGGCGTTTCAGTTGTATATCCACGATCCTGGCTATCTCGTTTCTGCCCAGGCGGTTAAAGATTACCGTTTCGTCAATGCGGTTAAGAAATTCAGGACGGAAGCTGCGCTTGAGAAGTTCCATAAGCGCGTCCCGTAACTCTTCTGTTTTTTTTGCCTCAAGGATGAGGTCGGAACCGAGATTGCTGGTCATGATGATAATTACGTTCTTGAAGTCAACCACCCTGCCCTGGCCGTCGGTGAGCCTTCCGTCATCAAGTATCTGAAGAAATACATTGAACACCTCAGGGTGGGCTTTTTCGATTTCGTCAAAGAGTATGACGCTGTAGGGCCGGCGGCGCACCGCCTCGGTAAGCTGGCCGCCCTGTTCGTAGCCCACATAACCGGGAGGCGCGCCGATGAGGCGGCTCACCGAATGTTTTTCGCCGTACTCGCTCATGTCAATGCGGGTAAGGGCTTTTTCGTCATTAAAAAGGAATTCGGCCAGGGTCTTGGCCAGTTCGGTCTTGCCGACCCCTGTGGGGCCGAGGAAGAGAAACGAACCCAGGGGACGGGCCGCGTCCGAAAGGCCGGCCTTATTGCGCCTGATGGCGTCGGCGACCGCCTCAAGCGCGGCATCCTGGCCTACTACCCGCCCGGCAAGGACCTTTTCCAGTTCAAGGTATTTCTGCAATTCGCCCGAAAGCATTTTGGATACCGGTATGCCGGTCCAGGCGGAAACCACGCCGGCTATATCTTCCTCGCTGACTTCTTCCCTGAGAAGCGCGGCCTCATTCCGCTTTGAGGCCATGCGGTCGGCAAGTTCATTGAGTTTTTTCTGTGCCTCGGGTATGCGGCCGTGCTTGACCTCGGCGGCCTTGGCAAGATTTCCTTCCCGTTCATAGCGGATTTCTTCCCGCTTTAGTTCCTCAATGACCTGCTTTAATTTGCGAAGCTCCTGAATGTCCTTCTTTTCGTTTTCCCAGCGGGCGCTCATGGCGTTACGCGACGCGCTGAGTTCGGCTATTTCTTTTTCGAGCTTGCCAAGCCTGGTCCGGGACGCGTCATCCTCCTCCCGGGACAGGGCCTGTTTTTCTATGGAAAGCTGAAGCAGCTTTCTTTCAATCTTGTCAAGTTCGGTGGGCCGGGAATCAAGCTCCATCTTGAGGCGGCTCGCCGCCTCGTCAACCAGGTCTATGGCCTTGTCCGGAAGAAAGCGGCTTGTGATATAGCGGCTGGAAAGGGTGGACGCCGCGACCAGGGCTTCATCCTTGATGCGCACGCCGTGATGAACCTCGTAGCGTTCCTTGAGCCCCCGCAGTATGGCAATGGTATCTTCCACGCTGGGTTCGGCCGCGTAGACCTGCTGAAAACGCCGTTCCAGGGCCGCGTCCTTTTCTATGTGTTTGCGGTATTCGTCAAGGGTAGTGGCGCCTATGCAGCGGAGCTCTCCCCGCGCAAGGGCCGGCTTGAGAAGATTTGACGCGTCGGTGGCCCCCTCGGCGGCCCCCGCGCCTACCAGGGTATGGAGTTCGTCAATAAAGAGGATGATTTTCCCATCGGAGGACTGCACCTCGTGAATCACGGCCTTGAGCCTTTCCTCGAATTCGCCGCGGAATTTGGCGCCGGCGACCAAGGCGCCTATGTCAAGGGCAAGGAGCTTTTTTCCTTTGAGGCCGTCGGGAACATCACCTGAGACAATGCGGCGGGCAAGGCCCTCCACTATGGCGGTCTTTCCCACGCCGGGCTCGCCTATAAGCACCGGGTTATTCTTGGTACGCCGTGAAAGCACCTGCATGACCCGGCGTATTTCCTCATCGCGGCCTATTACAGGGTCAAGTTTTTCCTGCCTGGCAAGGGCGGTAAGGTCACGGCAGTATTTGTCGAGCACCCGGTACTTTTCCTCGGGACTCTGGTCGGTTACTCTGGTGTTCCCCCGGACCTGCTTTAGCGCGCTGAGTATGGCGTTTTTACTGACGCCCGCCCGCGTAAGAAGCCCGGCGGCCCTGCCTTCGCCTGAGGCAATGGCCATGAGAATGTGTTCGGTAGAAACATATTCATCCTTGAGACTGTCCGCCTCGGCCTCCGCCTTGGCAAGGGTCTTGGAGGCGGCCTGGGAAAAATAAAGCTGCGCCGCTTCCCCGTATATTTTAGCGCTTGCGGCCAGGGCGTTTTTAAGCTCACCCAGAAGTTTTTCCGTGTCCGCGCCTATGCGCTCAATGATGGGACGGACTATACCGTCCTCCTGTTCAAGAAGGGCAAGAAGCAGGTGCTCGTTCTCCACCTGGGAATGGTCATT
>JAISDF010000133.1 GCA_031265025.1 Spirochaetaceae bacterium | reverse complement strand
CAGATACATCACCGTGGGAGAACCAAAGACAATAAGCTCGGCGGCATCAGGACTCCCGCCGGCGGCATACCGGCGTCCGTCGTCCGGGCTCTCATTGGCGGCGTCAGGACTCCCGCCGGGGCCGGGCGGCAGGGCGTCAAGCAGGGCGAGGGCGGCGCCAAGTTTTGTTTCAGGGGAAATCGTAAAACCTTCGAGGCCGCATCTCCTGTAGTACTGCCAGGAAAGGCTGTTCTGGATATTGAGGCCGTAGTCGCCCATGAGGACAGGGCCGCTCGCGTCGCCGCTGACAGCGGAGAGACCCCCAAGGCTCGAAATCAAAAGACCGTCAATGCCTTCAAGTTTTTTAAGGGCAGCCTGAAATTCTTCAAGTTCCTGGTCCAGCATCATGCGGCCCTGGCAGAGCCAGATTTTTGACTTTCCTCTGTGTTCAATCAGTTCCCTGATTGCCGCTGTCGAAAAAGGTTTTTCGGGCAGGAACACTTCGCCTGAAAGGTACACATGATCAACACCCTTCTCAATACAGTAGCGCGCCTGGGCGGTGTTCTGGACCTTAAAGGAAAACGCGAGCGTCCCGGCGGCCCCTGACGCCTTCCGCTCCTGTTCCGCGCCCTTTTTGTCAATGAAGCGGACCATGTCCTGCCTTATGGCCTTAATCTTTTCATCCGACAGCTCAGGCTCTTCCGCCGCCGTGCTGAAAACTTTTCCGGTAGAATAAAAAGCGCCTGTCCCTTCCATGCGGCTGTTGATATTGGAAAGCCCCGGCCTGCCAAAGGCATAGGCGGTGGAAAAATCGCGCTTGCGGTTTTTGTAAAGAAATTCACTTTCCTTAAAGCGGTCATAGGAAAGGGGGTCTTCGATATAGCGGTCTATGGCGTCGCCGTAGGCGTTCACCAGGGGAAGAAGATAGTCCGCCTCGCGCATTCTTCCTTCAATCTTAAAACAAGTAACCCGGTTGTGAATGAGTTCGGGGATATGTTCGTAAAGGTACATGTCCTTTACCGCCAGGGGAAAACTTGTCGCGTAACGGCGGGCCCCGCGTTCAATCTGAAAATCCCAGCGGCAGGGTTTGAGGCAGCGACCCTGGTTCGAGCTTGAACCGAAAAGCATGCCCGAATAAAGGCACTGACCGCCGTGGGCAACGCACATGTCGCCGTGGACAAAATATTCAAATTCCATGCCGGTTTGGGCCGCCGCCGCGCGCACATAAGAAAGGGGGAGTTCCCGGGAAAGCACCACCCTGCTGAAGCCGTTCTTTTCGAGGAATTTTACGGTCTCGATGTTGTGGACATTCATCATCACCGATCCATGCATGACCAGGGAAAGGCCGAGCCTCCGCACAATTTCGGGAACGGCAAAATCCTGAACCAGTATGGCGTCGGGTTTCAGTTCCGAAAGAAAGGCAAGGTATTCTTCAAGTTTGAAAAGCTCTCCCTGGCTGTACATGTTGTTCACGGTGATATAGGCCTTCTTGCCTTTTTCATGGGCAAGATCAAGGGCGGCCTTAAGCTCTTCATCGGAAAAATTAAAATCCTTCCGGTGGAGGCGCATGTTAAAATGCTTTCCGCCAAAATACACCGCGTCGCAGTTGGCGTTGATAATCTCCTTAAAGACGGCAAAATTGCCCGCCGGAGCAAGGAGCTCGACGGGCCGGCCGTTAAAATACCGCATGGCTTACACTGTCAACACAGCCTCCGGGATTCATGGGAACCTACTCGCAGAGCCGGCAGCCTTCACAGCCGGAAGAAGGACAGCCTGGACCGGGACTTCCCCGGACCGCGACGCCAACAAGCTCCCTCTCCCTGTCTTCAACAGGGGCCTCCTCCTCCGTTTCGTATAACGAAAGCTCAGGCGAATCGTCAACCAGCGACGAAAGGTCATTGCCGCCCTTGAAGCGGAGCACATTGACCATGAAAATATTAAGTTTGTTGACAATATTTGGCGGAAGAAGGTTTCCGTCAACCTCAACGGAAAGGGTTGGATAGTTCCGCTCCCTTGCCCAGGGGGTAAAGATGCCTTCAATGACCCGGCCTATAAGACAGGCAAAGGGACTGATATTGACTATGCCAGAATACCCGTTCTCCATGGCTGTGGCGGCGGCGCCCGAGGACACGGCGATTTCGGAATTGAGTTCCAGATTGACAAAATGTTCCTGGGCATTCTTCATAATCTCGTGCATGTCATGGGGCGTCTCGGGCACAAGTCCGGTCGGGCCGAGTATGGAGATGACTTTTTTCTCGACCGAATGTTTCCACCATTCCTCAATGCCGAGCTTTTTAAGATCCCAGTAGGGCCTTGAGAAAAAACGCTTCAAGGGCTTTTCGAGCCTGATGAGTTTTTTAAGGGCGTATTCGCGGACAAAGTCAAGGTAATGTATCCATTCGGCTATGCCCGAAACCTTGACCACAATACCCCGCTCGCTCATGAGATCGGTAAGTTCGCCTACGGCAAAGTCATCCCGGCGCACATAAATTTCGCCGACAACAAGGACCCTGGGACAGTCGGCGACCTTGCGCTTGAGGGGAATCTTCTGTACATCAGCGGCAACGTGCTCCAGTTCTTTCCATATATCTTTGGGCCTGAACTCAACGGCGTCCATGACGCGGCGCCATGACTTTTCGTAATCGATGAGGGCCTGCCTTGGATTTTCCGCCGTGGCCTTGAGGCTGGTCTGAATGTCTTTAAGATAATCGGAAAGCACAAGGCCCTTCCACATTTCCTTGGCAAAACTTCCTCCCAGTTCGGTGTAGGAATTATCCGCCGAAAGTATAAAGACGACGATATTCTCAAGCCGCATATCCCGGAAGAGATTCTCATAGTACACAAAGTACTGTCCGGTACGGCAGGGCCCTGTGGTAATGGGCACAAAAAGAAGGTACAGTTCGTCCTTGCGGTATTTTTCACTAAAAATGAACTGAAGGGCGCTCCCCAAAACCAGATGGCTGGGTACACATTCCTTGCCCGA
>JAISDF010000040.1 GCA_031265025.1 Spirochaetaceae bacterium | reverse complement strand
GCCGCCGTGAAGGTACGGGAAAAAGCCGCCGACAGGGTGAAGGAACTGAGGAGCCGGCTGGAGGAAGCGGAACGGGCCCTTGCCGCGTTTCTTGCCGGTGACGGGGCCGGAAATTTTTCCGCACGCCGGGAAGACGCCGGGATGAGGCTTAACGAGGCCGAAGAAAAAATGCGGGCCATGAGGGAAAGGGAGGCCCTGCTCCGTTCAGCCCTTTTGTTTTTTGAAAGAGAAGAACAGATACTGGGCGATATGGACAGGACCCGGCAAGAATACGAAACCCTTGCGGAAGAAGACTCCCTTTACGAAGAAAAGACGCGGCGTCTGGAAAGGGCCCGCGCCGCTTCTCCCCTGTATCAGGAATGGCTGCGCGTCGCCGAATACAAGGCCCGCCTTGACGACGGGGAAGCGGCCCTGGCCGCGTCTCTGGCGGCGCTCGCCCTCGCGGAGAAGGAAGAGCTGGCCCTGGACGGAGCCCAGGCTGAAAAAACCGCCGCCGAAATAGTGTCCCTGCGGGACAGGCGTTCAGTCCTCGTTCCCCTGCTTGAAGAAGAAGAGCGGTTTGAAAAGTACAGGGCCTCGCTCCGGGAAATTTTTCAAAGTTCGGAGCTCCTTTACAAAAGAAGAGAATCGGCCAAGGAGCGCCTCCTTGAACATGAAAGCCGGATACAAAAACTTGAGGAAGCCGTACAAAAAGGGGAAAGCGCGGAAGAGTCCTGGGAAGCGGCAAGGGCGGGCCTTGAGACACTCAAGGCGCGGGTCCGTATCGCCAGGGACGCCTCGGCCCTTGAAGCTGAACGGGCGCCGCTGGAAAAGGAACTTGGGGACCTTGAACAATCCGTAGCCGAACTTGAAAAACGCATACCGGTTCTCAGGGAGGAATACGAGAACCTTGAAAGGGAAAAAGAAGCCTTTGAAAGGTCCTCGGCCGCGGCAAGCCTTGCCCTCGGCCTCCGCGGTGGAGAACCCTGTCCCGTCTGCGGTTCCCCGGTGCATCCCCGGCCCGCCGCCGCGGCAGTACGTAGTTTCGGCATTGAGGAACGGCTTCCGGCGCTGAGGAACGCCTGTACCAGCGCCGCTCAGGAACTGGCCTCGAAAAAAAGCCTCACCGCTTCCAAGGCCGGCGAACTAAAAAGAATAGCGGCCCGGGAAGAAAAACTAAAGGAAGAATACCGCGCCCTGCTCTCCGAAAGCAAAACGGCGGATCAGGTCCGCCTGCCTGAGTTGGCCGAAGCGGAAAGGCTGCTGCAAAACCATGCCGCCGCCCTCAACACGACAACCGCCCTGCGGGAAGAAGGCCGCAGGGCCGGAACCCAGATACATCAGGTCCGGGGGGAACGGGACGCCCTGCGGGACGAGGCATCGGAATCCGGCAGGGAGCTTGCCGTTCTGGAAACAAGAAAAAAAGCCACGGAAGAAGCCGCCGCTTCATGCAGGGCAAAATACGAAAACCGTATCGGGGAATGGGATGCCCCCGATGTCGGCTCGGCTCTGGCGGCCCTTGACGCCGTCCTCTCCGAAAAAGAAAAGGCCGCCGCCGCGTACGAAAAAGCAAGGGAGGCCGCCGCTCTTGCCCTCGCGTCTGCCCGGACAGGAACCGAGGCGGCAAAAGAGGCGCGGCGTCAGGCGGAACTCCGCCACGGGGAAGGAAACAGGGCCTTTGCCGAAAAACTTAACGGTTCCCCCTTCCCAAATGTACAGTCCCTCAGGGAAGCGTCGCTTTCCGAAGCCGGCCTCAGCGCCCTTGAAAACGACCTGAGACTGCGGGGAGAAAAAAAGGCGGAACTTTCCGGCAGGATGAAAAACCTTGAGGCCGGCCTTGCTTCCCTAAAGAAGGACAGTGCCGTCCGTCCCGGATCAAGGGCCGAAACAGAACAGGAACTAAACGGCCTTGAACGTGAATACCTTGATGCCCAAGCCATACGGGACAACGCCGCCGGAGAACTTGCCGCCGCTGAACGGGACGAAAAGCAGTACAATGAAATCCTCGTCAGGCGGGAAGAACTTGCCAAAGAGGCCCGGCAATACAAAGCCCTCTCGGACGACCTTTCGGGCAATGACAAAAAGAAACCCGCCTTTGACGTGTGGCTCCTCGGCCGCTACCTCAGCGAGGTAAGCGCCTATGCCACAAAGCGCCTCGAAAAAATGAGCGAGGGACGCTACGCCCTGATACTTGACCGGGAAGGAGAAGGCACCCGTGGCAAGACAGGCCTTGACCTTGCCGTCTTTGACGCCAATACAGGAAGAAGCCGCCCCTGCGGAACCCTTTCAGGCGGCGAAAGTTTTATGGCCTCCATAAGCCTTGCCCTGGGCCTCGCCGACTCGATACAGGCCCGCTCAGGGGGCATAAGGCTTGACGCGGTATTTATAGACGAGGGCTTCGGCAGCCTTGACGAGGCAAGCCTTGACAAAGCCCTTAACATACTTGACGAACTCAGGGAACACCGCATGGTAGGGATCATCTCCCATGTAGGCGAAATGCGTTCCCGCATCCCCTCGCGCATAGAAGTCATCAAAACAGCCCTTGGATCGAAAATTTCGCTTGTTACCTAGAACTACAGGTTACGCGCTAGTACTTGAACTCCGATTCGCCTATGAATTCGCGGAGTATGCTTGTTCCCGGTACATACTGGGGCGGTATGGGGGCGAAATTCTCAAGGAAGGAAAGGAGCCGCACCGCTTCGGCGTATTCGGTCATGGTTGGTTTTACCGAACGAAGCAGGGGATCGGCGTAGAATTTCAGCACGGCGAGTTCATAATCCAGGGCCGAGTTAAAGGCCGCGTCGGCGCTGTCCTGAAAGGGGAATATATGCTTCCTCTCGCCTTTCTGAACGTTAGGCCACATCTTAATGGTTCTTTCCGCTCCCGCGGCCCTGAACTGGTTGTCCCGTACCATGCGGCGGAGGAGCCTGTTGTCGCTTGTGGGTATGCGGTTGTGGTCGTCAAGGTTAAGCTGGGTAAGAGCCGAGACATAAAGTTTGAATTTTTTCGACCGCTCTATGGCCGGGGTGAGGGCGTCGTTAAGGCCGTGTATGCCTTCGATGATGAGTATGGACCTCCTGCCCAGGCGGAGTTTTTTTCCTTCGGCCCTGCGCCGCCCCGCCTTGAAGTCAAAGTCCGGAATTTCCACTTCTTCCCCCCTGAAAAGGGCAAGGAGCTGTTCATTGAGACAGGGCACGTCAAGGGCCTCAAGACACTCGAAGTCGGGCTGGCCGTTCTCGTCCTTGGGTGTCTGTTCCGTGCCCCGGTAATAGTCGTCAAGGCTTATGGACACAGGCTCCATGCCCATGACTTTCAGGTCAATGGAAAGCCTTTTGGCGCTGGTGGTTTTGCCCGAGCTTGAAGGCCCGGCTATAAGCACGACTCTGACTTCATCCTTTCTTTCGTAAATTCTGTCGGCTATCTCGGCCATCTTCTTGGCCTGAAAGGCTTCGGCTATACGTATGTAATCCCGTATGGTGCGGTTTGACACGAGTCTGTTTAACTGGCCCACCGCGTGGACGCCGATTATCCTTCCCCACTTTTTGTATTCGTGGTACACCGAAAAAATTCCGGGGCTGTCCTCAAAAGCCCCTATGACGCCGCCCTGTCCCACGCCGGGAAAGCGGAGGAGAAAACCGTCCCTATAGGCCATAAGATGAAACGCCGTGAGGAGTCCTGTCCTGGGAACCAGGGGTTCTATGTAGAGGTCCGCGAAATCGCCGCACAGATTAACCGGTATCTTTGACTCGCTGCGCTGATCAAGCAGCAGCGCCGTGTCGGTCTGGCGGCGGCTGTGAAAAAGTTCAAGCGCCTCGCTGTAGGCCATATAACAATATTCAATAGGAATATTCTCGTCCGCAAGTCTTTTCATCTCCGCTTCCAGCGCGGCTATGTCTTCCCCTGAGGGTTTCTTTTCCTGGTTGAAGGTATAGTAATAGGTATTTCCCAGTGAATGGCCTACGGAAAGGCCCCGGTCGGGGAAAATTCTCCTGGCGGCTTTGGCAAGGAGAAAGGCCAGGGAGCGCCGGTATATCATCACCCCGTCGGGAACGTCAAGAAGCACCGGTTCTATTACGGCGTTTATATCCAGGCGCGTGGAAAGGGGCATGATTTTATTGTTGATCTTTACCGCGGCGATGTCCGCGTAAAGGGGGCCGAACTCGCCGGCCAGTTCGTCAACCCTGATGCCTAACGGACAGTTCACGCTCTCGCCGGTACTAAAACGAACCTTTATTTCATTCATGGCACACTCCGTAGTATCTTCTCATTCCCCGCGGGACTTGTCTATGGTTTCGGCCCATATTCCCGGCCCCAGGTAGCGGACCGCCGGGGGCAGCGCCGCTTCCAGTTCGTCAAGAGACGCGGGAACGGCCAGGGCAAGGGCAAGCCTTTCCAGGGTTTCAGCCTTTATACCCAACGATACGCGGCGTTCTTGCAATTTTTCGACCAGGAGGCGGCCTTTCATTGTACGGTCCTCATCTAAAACAGCTCAAGCTGCCCCCGGGACTCTGTCCGGGTTTTTCCGTGCTTTGACGGTTTCGCGTTCTTTGCCGGCATACGCGGGCTTTCTTCCCGCATAAGATTGATCATGGCCCGCAGCGCCGGGACCATTTCATTATCAAGGAAGAAGCTCCCGTCCGGGACTTCGGAGGCCCGCGTTTCAAGGGCGGCTTCCAGGGCCCCGAGCGCCGCTTCTTCATCATTGTCAAGAAGGCTCAGTCCTATAATGAAAAAGCCGTCGGCCCTTCCCAGCACCCTGACTATAAGTGAAAAAAAATCAGTCGGGGTATACCCTCCTTCGCTGAGGAGGGAGAGGCAGTAACGGGCATAGCGCAGGGCAAGGAGGGCGCTGTCGCAGCGGCGTTCTTCCCGCAGCCCCCGGAATACAGACTGGCTTAAGCGTTCAAAATGCCCGATCATGCCCTGGCGCAGCGCCTCATCGGCCTGTTCGGCTATGAGCCGCAGGGGATGGGGATGAACAAGGAGTTTCCGGTAAAGCTCCATGGCGGGAAGATCGGCATTCCCGCCGGCCGTTAAAGCCGTTGCGCCGGTTTTCTTGCGGCCGGGGACCAGGGCGGATTCTTCCGCCGGTCCGGCGCTCTTCATCCCGGAAATCCAGGCTGAAAAAAGGCCCTTGAGGGAAGCCGGAGGGGAAACGCTCTCTATGGAATCCGAGGCTCCCCGGCAGCTCTCCTCGTCGCCCCGGTACATGGCCCTGATCGCGTGGACCAGATGTTTCCAGTTTGTAAATTCCTTTCCCCGGAGTTTCTCCATGCGGGCAAGGGCTTCGGGATTTTCGAGGCCGTTACAGGCGGCGTCAAAGGCGTCGGCAAGGTCCCAGGGAAAATTTTCCCCGGCGCCAAAAAAGCGCGCCAGGCAGGAAGGCTCTTGCATCAAAGGTCCCCAAGGTAATTTTTGATAAGTTCAAGTTTGAGGTTTCTTAAATGTCCTGTAACCGAGACCTTATAGATATGGGGATTGAGTGTACGCTTGTAACTGTTGTCAAAACATTCAAGCCCGGTACGGACCTTCTCCTTGATGAGGGCAAGCGAAGGATGGCTGCCGCGTACCTTTCCGCCTTCCATTTTAAGGCTCAGCATGGCCTCGGGCCGGCCTTCGCCGTCCCAGTAAAAATGACGGTAGTCCCCTGATGGATGCCAGAATGTATGACTGCTTCCGGCTTTGATTTCGTCATGGACGTTATCCAGGGCCATGACATCGGCCAGCGCCCTGCCCTGGTTGTCCCTGACGCGCCATACCTGTTTGATTCCGGGATTGGTGGTCTTTTCGGGATTATCGGAAAATTTTATCGCCGGAATAAACTCACCGTCCGGGGCCTGCGTCGCGGTAAGTTTATAGACGCCGGTAAAGGACGCCTCGCTGCCACCGGTAACAAGCTGGGTTCCCACGCCCCATGAATCAACAGGCGCGCCGGAACTGGTCATGGTTTTGATGATTGATTCGTCAAGATCATTGGAAACCGCTATGGTCGCTTTGGGAAAACCTTCGGCGTCCAGTATCTTCCGCACTTCCACGGAAAGGTAATGTATGTCTCCCGAATCAAGGCGCACGCCGAAATTCTTCCCCTCGGCGGCAAGCTGCCTGCCGACCTTTACGGCGTTCCTGATCCCGCTCTTGAGGGTATCGTAGGTATCGATGAGGAACACAGGATGCTCAGGGTATATACCGGCATAGGCCCTGAACGCTTCTTCTTCCGACGCGTAGGACATGACCCAGGAATGGGCCATGGTTCCCATGACAGGTATGCCGTATTCCTTTCCGGCAAGCACGTTTGAGGTTCCCCCGGCACCGCCTATGTAGGCAGCCCTGGAGGCGGACAGGGCGCCGTCGGGCCCCTGGGCCCTTCTGAGACCGAATTCCATAATCCTGCCCTTGTTCGAGGCAAGCCAAACCCTGGCGGATTTGGTGGCGATGAGGCTCTGGAAATTAATAATATTGAGGAGCATACCCTCAATGATCTGGCACTCGATAAGGCTGCCCTGAACACGTATCAGAGGCTCCTGGGGAAACACTATCTCCCCCTCATCAACCGACCAGAGTTTTCCGGAAAACCGAAAAGCCTCAAGGTAATCGAGAAAGGGCTTTTGAAAAAAATTCAGCGACTCAAGGTAGGCAATGTCGCCGGAAGAAAACGAAACATCCTTTAGGGTCTCAAGAAGCGGTTCAAGACCGGCGTACACCGAGAAGCCCCCGCCAAAGGGCTGACGCCTGAAAAACATCTCGAACACGGCCTCCTGGCCGGGATGCCTGAGCCAGTAACCTTGGGCCATGGTAAGGGAATAAAAATCGGTAACTAGGGCGCTGTGCATACAATGTTCCTCAAATTAAATAATTTCCCGTGAGTCCATAAAGCTCACTCCTCCGTCCCGCATCAGTTCCACGGCCCTTTCAACAGAGCCTTCGGGAACGCCTACACCACGGACCGCGTCGCTTACCACTACGGTATGATAGCCCAGCCTGGCGGCGTCAAGGGCGCTGTAGAGTACGCAGTAATCGGTAGCCAGCCCGCCGAGAAATACCGTATGTATGCCCAGGCCTTTAAGGAGTCCGTCAAGGCCGGTGGGCGTCCTCCTGTCATTTTCAAAAAAAGCCGAATAGGAATCAAGGTCCTTCCCGCTTCCCTTGCGGAGTATATACTGCACCGGGGCAAGGTCAAGGTCAGCGTGAAAAGCCGCGCCGGCGCTGCCCTGAACGCAGTGATCGGGCCAGAGCGTCTGATCAATCGCCTCAGGCAGGGCAAGGCCCGTCCGTGTCAGGGACTCCCGGACAGGAGAAAGGGGAACGGTAACCGTATCATGGACCTGCTTCCCCTCATGGGATGAGGCGAAGGAAATATGAAAGGGCGGATGCCAGTCCTGGGTAGCGATAACCCGGCCGCCGGCGGCGTGTACCTTGAGCGCCAGGGCGTTAAGGGCCTTTACCACCTCGTCCCCGCCCGTAACCGCGAGGGCGCCCGGACCGAAACGCTGTCCAGAAGAACTCACATAGGCCGGGCAGAAATCATTCTGCACATCAATTTCCAGAAGAGCCGACCGGGAAACATTGATTACCATACTCCACCTCTTAAATTATCGTATTATACCGGCGCCATTACGGGCCGGGGACAAGGGAGGGAAGACGGGGCAGCACGGTAAGTTTTAAATCTTTTGCCAGCGTCTCGCACTGCTCCACGCCGGGACCGGCGAGGTCTTTCACATGATGGGCATCGGCGTTTACAAGACAGTCGAGGCGGTAATTCGAGGCCAGCTTCCAGACCTTCTCGCAGGGATAGCCCCGTTTATAATGAAACCCGTTGGCGTTGATTTCCACGGGAATACCGAGTTTTTCACAGGCTGAAAAAATTTTATCCATCGCTTCCATAAAAGCGCTGTCCGCCCTGCCATAGCCCGCGATGGGTACGTCGGGATGGGCAAGAAAGGTAAAAAGCCCCGTGGCAAGACCTTCGGTAACTTCATCGGCATAGAGCAGCACTTCTTCCGGCCGGCTCAGAAAAAAATTATCAAGACGCCGGTCTATGCTGGTATGCTGGCCGAGAATGAGAATTTCATAACCGCGTTTTTCCCTAAGGTTCCGGTAGTAATCAAGGAGTTTGGGATAATATTCACATTCCAGTCCCTTGCGCAGCGTAATGCGTCCTGAGTATTTTTTTATGAGGCTGTCAAACTCGCGGTCAAAATCATCGAATTCACTGCAGTATATGCGCAACGGATCGGGATCGCCGGGCAGGGGCACATGTTCGGTAATGGCAAGTTCCGCGAATCCCTTCTTTAGGGCCTCCCTGATATAGTCTTCGATTTCGCCGGTTCCGTGACGGCACCAGCGGGTGTGGGTATGGTAGTTGGCTGTCATGCTGTTTACCGCCTGAAAAATATACTACGGAAAAAAACTTTTGTCATGTGTCCATGCCGCTTAATGGAGGCCCTCGGCCAGGGCCCGGCGGGCACGGCTGCCGTTGGCAATATCGTCCAAGGTTTTTATCTCCTCATCGGACTGGGCCTTTTTATATTCCGCAAGGCGTTTTTCTTTGAGTCTGTCAAGGGTTTTTCTTTCCCGTGAGGCTTCGATGTACTTCTCCCTTTTCTCCGTTACCACGAGTTCCGCCCTGGCCGCGTCCTCAAACAGCCTGTCCCTGAGCTGGTCGAGCCTCATGATATACAGATCGGTGTTGAATATTTCCGCCCCGGTTCTGCCGGGAAGAAAACGCCCGGCGGCAGCCTCGACCCGTTTCCGTGCCGTCTCTTCAATCTCCCTTTCTATATCAGAAAGCACGGCGATGGCCCTGCCCAGTTCTATCTTGGCTTCTTTTTCATAATGCCCCCGGAGTTCGAGGACTTTTTCCAGCTTAAAAACAAATTTTTTCATTTTTCTTCATCACTTTTTACGCGTCTGCCTTTGTCCCGCCCGGAAGCGCGTAAGAGGCATAGGGCCCCAGTTCTTCGGGGGGCACCGCCATCTCCGCGATGGCGGACATGGCGGAAACAGTATCCGGTATGGACGATTTTTCTTCCACGGCCTGGACGAGAAATTTATTGATGCCGTCCATTTTTTTTACCGCCTCGTCAATGGCCGGATTGCTTCCCGGTTTGTAGGCGCCTACGTTAATAAGGTCCTCCGCCTCGGCATAGACCGCCATGAGGCGCCTGATATAGCCCGAGGCCTTTCTGGTTACCGGCCCTGTTACCGCCGGGGCAAGACGGGATATGCTTCCGAGCACGTCTATGGCGGGGTAATGGTAACGCTGGGCGATGCGGCGGGAAAGTATGATATGGCCGTCGAGTATGCCCCTGACCGTATCGGATATGGGTTCGTCCATGTCGTCGCCGTCAACCAGTATTGTATAAAAGCCGGTTATGGTTCCCTTGTCGGAAGTCCCGCAGCGTTCAAGGAGCTTGGGCATCGAGTCAAAGACGCTTGGCGTATAACCCCTGGTCGCCGGAGGCTCCCCTGAGGCAAGGCCTATTTCCCGCTGGGCCCTGGCAAAACGGGTTACTGAGTCAAAGAGGAGCATCACGTCCATGCCCTGGTCGCGGAAAAATTCCGCCACGGCGGTTGCCACATAGGCGCCCCTGAGCCTTGCCAGGGGCGGCGCGTTGGAGGGGGCCACGATGATCACCGAGCGGGCAAGGCCTTCGCTGCCAAGATCGTTTTCGATAAAGTCCCGCACTTCCCTGCCCCGCTCACCGATGAGGGCGACCACATTGACATGGGCGGTGGTGTTTCGCGCTATCATGCCGAGCAGGGTTGACTTGCCCACGCCCGAACCGGCAAAGATTCCCAGCCGCTGTCCCCGGCCCACGGACAGAAGCCCGTCTATGGCCCTGACCCCGGTGGTCATCCACTGGGTGATGCGCCGCCGTTTAAGGGGATCCGGAGGATCGGATACGGCCGGATAGAAAACAGGAGACTCAATATCGCCCTTGCCGTCACTGGGCCGCCCCAGAGGATCAAGCACCCTGCCAAGCAGTTTGGTTGATACGGGAACGCGGAGCCTTTCGCCTGAGGCAACCACAAGGTTTCCGACCTCAAGGCCGGCGGTTTCGTCAAAGGCCATAAGCTGCACAATGTCATCGCGGAGGCCGACTACCTCGGCGCGTATCATGGAACGGAGCTTGGGCGCCTCTATGCGGCACACCTCGCCTATGATGGCGGACGGTCCCCGGCTTTCTATGAGCAGACCCTGAACCTTTGTTACCCTTCCGGTGCATTTTACAGGATCAACCTGTTCCGCTGTTTCAAGGTATTTATCAAGTATGGTAGGCAGCGCGGCCATGTCCCCTCCCTAAAGGACCCGTCAGGCTTCGTCCAGCGGCGCCGTACGGGCTTTGGACTTGATGGGAGATATTTCCAGTATTTTGGTTTCCAGTTCGGAAAGCTGGCTAGAAATCCTGGCGTCGATTTCGCCGAATTCGGTTTCGATAACGCAGCCGCCCCGGTCAATCTTGGAATCTTCTACTATCTGAATTGATTTTGCCCCTTCGACAAGTTTGACAAAATCCTTCATGTGCTCGGTGGTGAGCTTGATATCGGCCATGTTGACCCTGATGATCACATTGCCCCGGCCCTTGACCTTGCGAAGGGCCTGAACCACATTGGAAATAATGATATTCCTCTGGCTGTCGGAAATAACCTTGATGACCTTGCGGGAAATAAGGAGTACCAGGTCTATAATCTGCTGTTCCGTTTCGGCGAGTATCTCGGCCCTCTTGTCCTGGGTCCTTTCCAGTATGGTCCTGGCCCTTTCTATAAGCCGTTCCACCTCGGCCCTGCCTTCGGCAAAGCCCCGTTCCCTGCCTTCGGCAAAGCCTTCGTCTTCGGCGGCCTTCCGCTCCCCCTCAAAGGCGGCCCTGGCGTCGCTTTCTATGGTCTTTGCCTTTTCCCGCGCCTCGGCGATAAGCCTGCTTGCCTCATCCTCGGCAAGCTGCTTCTGTGCCTGGGCATTGTCGGTACGGCGCTTTACTTCCTGAAACGCGGCGTCTTCGGCGCTCTTCTTTATCGCTTCGGCCTCGGCGCGGGCGGACATAATCATGGTTTCTTTTTCGCTGTCCCAACCGGCCTTGAATTCTTCCATCTCGCGGCGTATGTCGTCGGCGGTGGGGCCTATGTATTCGTCGGTATCCTCAAATTCTTCCATCACGCTGGCCGTCTGGGCAAGTTCCGCCTGGGTATGGGGCGGATCGAGGATTACTTTTTCGTTACTCAGTACGACCTCTGTGGGCCTGAATACAGCCTTGGCCATATTTTCTTCTCCATCCCCCGCGTATGCTAACGCGGTTGTATTAAACTACCAGTTCGTCCTCACCGGTACGGGCGACCACGATTTCGCCGGTGTCCTCAAGGTGGCGGATAATGGAAACAATCTTCTGCTGGGATTCCTCAACATCCTTGAGCCGCACAGGTCCCATGTATTCCATATCTTCCTTGAGCATGCCCGCGGCGCGCTTCGACATATTCCTGAATATCTTGTCCTGGACTTCGGTATCCACCGACTTGAGGGCCTTGGCCAATTCCTGGGAATCCACTTCCCGCATGACCTTCTGAATGGCCCGGTCGTCGAGCATGACAATGTCCTCGAACACGAACATGCGCTTCTTGATTTCTTCGGCAAGTTCGGGGTCCTCGTCCTCAAGGGCCTCGATGATCTGTTTTTCCGAAGCCCGGTCAACCATGTTGAGTATCTCCACGATGCTTTCGACGCCGCCAGCCGCGGTATAGTCTTCGCTGGACAGGGTGGAAAGTTTTTTCTCAAGAACCCGTTCAACCTCCCTGAGTACCTCGGGACTGGTACGGTCCATGCTGGCTATGCGCCGCGCCACATCGCTCTGCACCTCGTGGGGCAGGTTCTGGAGTATTACCGAAGCCTTGTTTGGTTCAAGGTAGGCCAGGATGAGGGCTATGGTCTGGGGATGTTCCTGCTGTATGAAGTTGAGCAGATGTGCCGGATCGGTGCGGCGTATAAAGTCAAAGGGCCTGACCTGAAGGCTTGAGGTAAGGCGGTTGATAATGTCTATGGCCTTCTGGCTGCCCAGGGATTTTTCGAGCAGCTCCCTCGCATAGTCAATGCCGCCTGTAGAGATGAACTCATTGGCCATCATGAGTTCCTGGAATTCCATGAGAACAGCGTCTTTCTGATCGGGCTCTATGGTTTCGAGCCTGGCTATCTCAAAGGTGAGGGTTTCTATCTCGTCTTCCCTGAGGTACTTAAAGATTTCCGCGGAAATCTCCGAGCCTATACTGACGAGGAATATGGCCGCCTTCTGCCGGCCGGTGAAATCCTTGGAACCCTTGCCCTTCTTGCCTCCGGAAGAAGAACCTGAAGACGGGGATACCGCTGTTTTTGCCATCTTATTCCTCCAGAAGCCAGGTTCTTATAAGCTGGGCCACATCCTCGGGATGTTCCCTGGCAAGGCTGATGGCGTTGTCCTGAAGCTCCATGCGTTTCCGCTCTTCCACCGACATGGAAACTTCCACGCCTTCTTCTTCGGCCTGGCGGAGGGCGCTTTCCCGCATCATCTGATGCTGCCTGGAAAGCTCCTCGTCCCTGAGTCTGCGGCGGCGTTCCAGTTCCCGGTAAATGAGCCTGTAGGCGATAAAACTTACCAAAAGCACGGCAAGGCCCGAGACAAAGAGCATCACCGTAGTCTGAAAGCGCTGCTGCCTGAAATACGCGGCGTCCTCGGCAAGGAACTCCCTGGTACGGTCAAAGGGTATGTTCTGGACCGTTACCGAGTCTCCCCTGGCCGGACTGTAGCCTATGGCGTCCCTGATGAGGTCCCGGACTTTTACCAGGTCCGCCTCGGGAACCGGCAGGTATTCCCTGTCTATGGAATTGTCAACCAGCGTTATTGGTTTGCCTTTTTCATCGTACTTCCATTTCCACTGGCCGTCAATGTTTACCGAGACGGTGATGCGGTCCGGGCTGGGGCTCCGTATCTCCTCTATCGTGCGCTGGTTAAAGTCGTAATTGGTGGTCCTGGTTTCCTGGGAAACCTCGCCGTACAGATTCGACATATCCTTATAGGCTGGAGGCATCTGGCCGTCGGTTCCCGCCGGACCTTCGGGAATCCCGCCCGGTCCTCTCCACTGGGTACTGGAAGTAGCCTCCGAGACGGTGAGGGACGCGAGCCGTTCCGAATCGTCATAGGGAAGACCGGGTGTCCGCTCCTTGATCATGACAGGATATTTTT
Organism: Spirochaetaceae bacterium; assembly: GCA_031265025.1. Classification (GTDB taxonomy): domain Bacteria; phylum Spirochaetota; class Spirochaetia; order Treponematales; family Breznakiellaceae; genus JAIRTD01. Next base: position 19,756 of record JAISDF010000040.1, on the reverse strand, counting down.
CGTAGGAGCTTACCTGTTTTTTGCTCATATCCATGTCAATTTTGATATTGAGGTCCCGTACCCTGTCGGCGGTAAAGATGCCCTGTACGGCCGGGAGTATGAGGTTCCGGTACTTGCTTTCCAGGTTCTGAATAAGCACCTGTTCCTGTTTGGTCTGGTTTATCCGGTCAAAGGCGGCGGCGTTTTCAAAATCATTGAGTATAACACCCCTTTGATCGGTGATGACTATGTGGTCGTCGGTGAGGCCCTCGACGGCGAATTTCAGTATCTTCTGTATGCCTTCGATTTTCGGGCGGTTCCCGGCAATATCGCTCCCCGGCCTGGGCATGATGGTAACGCTGGCGGTTACGGGGTTCTGCTCGGCGGCAAAGAGTTCGTCCTTGGGCCATACCACGATGACCTCGGCGTCATCAACCTCGTCCAGTGATTTGATATGGTTCGTTATCATCCGGGTCTGGGCGCGCTGCTTGTTGATATCCCGTTCAATGTCGGTAATATTCCAGCGGTCCTGGTCAAAAATAGCCCAGGGATCGGTTCCCCTGGGAATGAGGTCTTCCCGTATGAGCAGGGCCCTGAGACGCCGGGCGGTCCTTTCGTCATGGACCATGATGGTTCCGGCGGCCGAGACCTGGGTCCTCACCCCTTCCTCGTTGATTCTGGTAATGATGCGGTCCATGGCGTCCTCGTCCCTGATGGGGGCGTCGATAACCGGAACCATGCTGGGAGAAGAAGAAACCTTCGCCACCACGATGACGGCTATTACCGCGCTGAACGCGATGCCGATGAGGATGAGGCGCTGTACCATTGACCATTTGCCCCAAAGACCGCGTATCTGTTCAAGAAATTTTTTTATCCATTCGTTCATGTTCCCCTCCCCCCGTCAACAAAACTTATCGTGTGTTAATCAGATCTCTCCAGCCCCGGACTATGCGGTCCAGTATGGTTCTTGTTATGTTAAGCGAAAGGTTTGCCTTCGCCTCCGCTATGGTTATATCGTGGACATCCACCGAACCGGGTTCGGTGATGGCTTTTTCCATAAGGACGCCGGTCGCCTGCTGGGCGGCGCTTACCTTGTCAATGGCCCTGAGCATGACATCGTCAAAGGTCCCGGCGCGGAGCACAGCCTCGGCGCCTATTTTGTCTTCCAGTTCTACCACCGCGGCGCCTGACGAGGTAAAATGCCGGTCGCCGGGCATAAAATGTCCGGGCCTGGTGCGGGCCATGGAAATCATGTCCCCGGAAACAAGGTCGGGTTTATATATAGTCATCTATTACCTCCCCGCCGAACCAATGTCCAGCGCCCGCATAAACATGGTTTTTGAACCTTCCACTATGGAAGCGTTGGCCTCATAGGCCCGGGACGCGGCAATGAGGTCCACCATCTCGGTAACTATGTCCACATTGGGATATTCCACATAGCCCGCCCATTCCCCGGTCTTGAGCGCTTTGGGGTGGGTTGGATCGTACACCCGGCGCAGGGCGCTTTCGCGGTCCTCCTGGAGTTCCACCACCCGCACCCCTTTGCCGGGGCCGTTGTCCATCGAGTCGGGAAGAAAGGGGCTGCGCCACTGGGGTTGTTTCGCTATGGGCCTCATAACCACCCGCTTTCTCCTGAACACGCCGCCTTCGGCTGTTTCCGTGGTATTGGCGTTGGCAATGTTATCGGCTATCACGTCGGAACGGAGCCTTTCGGCGCTCATCCCTGTTCCCGCTATACTGATCGAATTGAATATTCCCATTGTTTATTCCTTACCGTAAAACCAGATTAACCTGGCTGAACTCAAAATTTTCCGCCTGGGCCATGAGGGTATACATGAGCTGGTTTTCCAGGGCCAGCATGATTTCCTGCTCCGCGTCCACATTGTTGCCGTTGTTTTTCGCGGTGGTGAGGTAGTCAAGAACCCGCCTGGGTTCCACATCCTGATAATCCCTGGGCCGCCAGTTGGGTATATGCCTGGAATTGGTCAGGTTTAATTCAAGGGCGGGCTTCTGCTTCTCCGATTCCAGCGCCCTTTTAAGTTCGCTCTCAAAGGTAAGTTCGGACCTTTTGTAATTGGGAACACCGGCGTTGGAAATGTTATTGGCAATCACGTCCCTGCGCAGAAGGCTCGCGTCCATGGAGCGGTGTATGACATCTATGGTCTTTTCAAAACTGTTCATTGTTCCTCCCGAAAAAATTCTGTTTCCCCTTCTATCATCGGCCCGTTTTCACCGTATCGTTAGAGAATATACCGCCCCAAATCCTGGTCGGTAACCACATCCTTGAGTTTTCCGTTTACATAGTCTTCGGTGATGGGCACGCGGGCAGGCGCAATGTCGGGAGCCTCAAAGGAAAGCTCCTCAAGCAGGGCCTCCATGATGGTATGAAGCCTCCTCGCGCCTATGTTCTCAAGCCGCGAATTGACCTCGGCGGCAAGGGCGGCAAGGCGTTCGACAGCCTCCCGGGTAAACTCTATCTCCACTCCTTCGGTCCCCAGGAGGTCCGTGTACTGTTTGGTCAGGGCGTTCTTGGGTTCGGTGAGTATGCGCAGGAATTCCTCCTTGCCCAGCGAATCAAGCTCCACCCGCAGGGGGAAGCGTCCCTGGAGTTCCGGGATGAGGTCTGAGGGCTTGCTGATATTGAAGGCTCCGGCGGCTATAAAAAGTATGTGGTCGGTATTGACCGGCCCCCATTTGGTATTTACCACGGCGCCTTCGACTATGGGCAGTATGTCCCGCTGCACTCCTTCGCGGGACACATCGTGGCCCCCGCCACGGTCGCCCCTGACCGCTATCTTGTCTATCTCGTCTATAAAAACTATGCCTGTCTCCTCGACCCTCTGGCGGGCCTCGTCTGAAACCCGTTCCCTGTCTATGAGTTTTTCGGCCTCCTCATTGCGGAGTATCTCCCTGGCCCTGGCAACGGTAACCAGTTTTTTCTTTTTGCCGCCGCCGAAAAAACCGGCTATGCCCGAAAGACTCGACTCAAGGTCCTCCATGTTGCCGCCCATCATCTCCATGACGGGAAGCTGGGGCGTCTGGTTTACCGTGATTTCAACAAGACGGTCCTCCAGTTTTTTCTCCCTGAGCATGGCGCGGAATTTTTCCCTGGTTGAAGGGTCCCCGCTCCTATCTTCCTTCTGGTCATATACGCCGCCCGGCTGACTTTCGGGGCTGTCATCGCTGTTGTCGGGGGGAAGGCCCACCTGTATGGCTGTCCCCATGAAGGCGGGACCGGCGCCCGTGCTGCCCGGATTGATGGAAAACGCCCCCATGGGTTTGATGGTAGGCTGGGGAGGGGCCTTTTCCTTCTTTTTGCCGGAACCGGGAAGAATAAGATCAAGCAGATCTTCCTCGGCCCGTTTTTCAGCCTCGGCCTTAACCGATTCCTGCATCTCCTGCCTGACTATCTGGATACCCGCGGCCATGAGATCCCGTATCATGGATTCCACGTCCCGGCCCACATAGCCGACTTCGGTGTACTTTGTGGCCTCGACCTTTATAAAGGGGGAACCGGCGAGACGGGCAAGTCTCCGGGCTATCTCGGTTTTTCCCACGCCCGTGGGTCCTATCATGAGTATGTTTTTCGGGGCTATGTCCTCCCGCACGTCGCTCTCAAGCCTGAGCCGGCGCACGCGGTTGCGCAGGGCCACCGCCACCGCCCGCTTGGCCTTCTTCTGCCCCACGATGTATTTGTCCAGCTCCGCGACAATTTCCCGGGGGGTAAGTTCCTTTTTTTGATGTCCGCTGTTCTGTTCACTCATCAGTTTATTTCCTCCAGGGTTATGTTCCCGTTGGTATAGATGCAGATAGTTCCGGCTATCTCAAGGCTGCGCCTGGCTATTTCCGAGGCCGAAAGCTCCGAGCCGTCAAGATAGGCCAGAGCGGCGGCATAGGCATAGTTGCCGCCCGAACCTATGGCAAGGGCATTCCCGGCAGGTTCTATTACATCGCCGGTTCCTGACACGAGAAAGGTCTTTTCCCTGTCCGCCACAAGAAGCAGGGCCTCAAGGCGGCGCAGGGTCCGGTCGGTGCGCCATTCCTTGGCAAGCTCCACCGCCGAACGGGCAAGGTCCCCCGAATATTCCTTGAGCTTTTCCTCAAAGCGGTCAAAGAGGGTAAAGGCGTCGGCTGTGGCGCCGGCAAAACCGCACAGCACCCTGCCGTCAAGGAGACGCCTGACCTTGCGGGCGTTATTCTTCATCACCGTCTCGCCCATGGTTACCTGGCCGTCGCCGGCCATGGCCACCCTGCCTTCCCTGCGGACGGCGATTACCGTTGTAGACCTGAATTCATTTTTCATTATCCGCTCCTGTACGGGACTGAACGCCGCGGATTCTTCCGTGGGGATGGGCCGAGGCATAAACCTCCCTGAGATGTTCCATGTTGACATGGGTATAACGCTGGGTGGTGGAGAGGCTCGCGTGACCGAGCAGTTCCTGCACTACCCGGACATCACAGCCTGAGTTGACAAGATGGGTGGCAAAACTGTGCCGCAGCGCGTGGGGATGCACGTTCTTGTCCAGACCCGAACGTTCCGCGTAACTTCTGATAATCCACCTGATGCCAGGTATGGAAAGGGAGCCCCCCTTGCGGTTTATAAAGAGTACGTCTGTCGGTTTTTCCGCCTTTATCCGCGCCCGCCGGGCCGGAAGATACGCGGCAATGGCTTCCCGGCCCTCATCGGAAAAGAACACATAACGCTCCTTGCCGCCCTTTCCCGTTACCCGCCCGCCCGAAAGATCGGGAAGCAGGGTTTCAAGCGTGAGGGCCGCGAGTTCGGAGATGCGCAGCCCGGCCGAATACATGGCGAGAATCAGCGCCTTGTCCCTGAGGGGCCAGAGTATGCCGGCCGTATCGGGCAGGCCGGAAAAACGGGCCATTTCCCCTTCCCAGAGAAAGGCCGGCAGGGTCCTGGGGGTCTTTATGTTTCGTATTGAAGACGAAGGGTCGTCCTCGCGGACGCCGAAGCGTATGAGCCAGCGGTAAAAACCCCGCACCGACGAAAGGGCCCTGTTGACGCTTACCGCCGCGGCGCCTTCCCTGGTAAGGTCGGCGACAAAGGCCCGCACTTCCCTGGTTTTTGCCGTATCGGGATCTATCCCCGAATTTTGGCAATAGGACGCGAAATGATCAAGGTCCTTGCCGTAGGCGGCCAGGGTACGGCCCGAGACACCCCGCACGGCACGCAGATAATCAAGATATTCGCTAAGGCGCTCAGGCATCGCCTTCTCCTTCATCGTCGCTTGAATGGAGATAATCACATTCGGGATTTATGCAGGCTTTGTGGGAGCCGTTTTTCTTGTCGTATTTTTCCACCATGAACTGTCCGCACTTGGGACAGTTTTGGGCTATGGGCTTAAAGTGGCTTATAAAATCACATTCGGGATAATTGGTACAGCCGTAGAATTCCTTGCCCCTGCCCTTGGTCTTTCTGGCGACTATATCGCCGCCGCAGCCGGGCCTCGGGCATTTTGCCAGCGGTATGGACTTGGTGTTTCTGCATTCGGGAAAACCCGCGCAGGCAAGAAAGAAACCAAAGCGGCCGAGCTTCTTGATCATTTTTTTGCCGCATTTTTCGCACACATAATCGGTTTCCTCGTCAAGGGAACCCTTGAAAGACTCAAGGGTCTTGCCCACCTCGTCAACCCTTTCCTTGAAGGGACTGTAAAAATCCCTGATCATATCGGGCCAGGATATGCGGTTTTCCTCAACCTCGTCGAGCCTGTTTTCCATGGTCGCGGTAAAGCCCGAGTCAACCACATGGGGGAAATATTCGACCAGCATGTCGCAGATCATCTTTCCCAGCAGGGTGGGAACAAGCTGCTTGTTCGACCTGGTAACATAGTAGCGGTCAAGAAGCACCGAAATGATGGGCGCGTAGGTAGAGGGCCTGCCTATGCCCTTTTCTTCCAGGGTCTTGACTATGGACGCGTCGGTGTACCTGGCCGGGCCCTGGGTAAAATGCTGCTCCGGGTAGAATTTTTCAGAAACAACCGCGTCGCCCTTGGCAAGCCGGGGCAGGGTTTCTCCCTTTTCTTCCTTGGAACTTAACAGTTTAATCACCCGGTAAAAACCCTTGTCAACAAGTTTTGTTCCCGAAATACGGAACACGGCCTCGTTTTGCTTTCCGGCGCCTATGTCCACGCTCAGGGTCCTGGTTCTGGCGTTGTTCATCTGGCTTGAGACAAAGCGCTCCCAGATGATGGCGTAAAGCCTCTGCTGGTCCCGGGAAAGAAATTCCTTTACCGAATCCGGCGTATACTGTACATAGGTGGGCCGTATCGCTTCGTGGGCGTCCTGGGCCTTCTTGCCCACCGCGTATTCCACAGGTTCATTGGGAAGGTCCTTGGGGTACTTTTCCTTTATCCATCCGCGCACTTCGTCCAGGGCTGTCTGTGAGACACGGACCGAATCGGTGCGCATATAGGTGATGAGGCCCACACGGGATATTTCGCCGGCGTCCCCGGCGCCTATGTTTACGCCTTCGTAAAGCTGCTGGGCTATCTGCATGGTCTTCTTGCTGGTAAAGCCCAGGCGGTTTGCCGCGGCCTGCTGGAGCTGGCTCGTGGTAAACGGGGGCCTGGGCCTGACCGATTTTTCCGTTTCCCGTATGTCAATGACCGTACATTCGGAACCCGCGATCTCCTTTATGATGGCCTTTACCGCTTCCTCGTTTTTGAGTTCGGGCTTAGCGCCGAGCCAGCTTACCAACTGGGCGGTGAAAGTGCTTTTACCCACCCTGAAGTCCGCCTCCAGTGTCCAGTATTCTTCGGGGATAAAGGACTCGACTTCCCTTTCGCGCTCGCAGATGAGGCGCAGGGCCACGGACTGGACCCTGCCCGCCGAAAGGCCGTTCTTTACCTTTTTCCAGAGCAGGGGCGAAAGATTATAACCAACCAGGCGGTCAAGAACCCGGCGGGCTTTCTGGGCGTTTACCTTGGCGTCGTCAATATCGGTGGGATTGGAAACCGCTTCCTTTATCGCCACCGGGGTTATCTCGTTAAAGACTATGCGCTTTATGGGAACCTTGGCGGACTTGGCGCTTATGGCGTTGCGGAGATGCCAGGCTATGGCCTCCCCTTCCCGGTCATTATCACTTGCCAGGAGCACTTCTCCGGCCTTTTTGGCGTCGCCCTGGATTTCCTTGAGAAGTTTGGCCCGTCCCCTTACGGTGATGTACTCGGGTTCAAAATTATTGTCCACGTCAATAGCCGTGCGGGACTTGGGTAAATCAATAAGATGGCCCATGGACGCCTTGACGCTGTAGTTGGGCCCCAGGTATTTCTCGATGGTTTTGGCCTTGGCCGGCGATTCCACGATCACCAGGGTTTTCTTGTTTTTCTCTTTCTTGGCTGTTTTTACCGCCATATACGCTCCTCAAAATCCCGTCTTGTTGATACGCCGGAACCCTCAGGTCTCCGTTTTTTGAATACGCAAAATATCTTCCATAAGTGAAAAGGCCAGGGCCTCCCCCGTTGAACAGGGTTCCCCCGTTGAACAGGGTTCCCCCCGGAGAAGCGGCCTCGCGGCGGGGGCATAACGCCATTCCGCGAGAAGTTCCGCCGCGTTTTCCAGCACCGGCGCGCCGTCAGAGGCCAGGCGCCTTGTTCCCCCGCCAAGGGGGGAATCAAAGCCGGCCCTGGCGACCCAGAGGTCCCGCCCCTCGTCAAGGGCAAACTGGGCGGTGATCAGGGCGCCTGAATGTTCCCCCGCCTCGACTATAAGCGTTCCCCGGCAGAGTCCCGCTATGATACGGTTTCTCGCGGGAAAGCGCCACCTGGCCGGGATGGTTCCCGGAACATATTCACTGAGCAGGGCGCCGCCCCTTTCAAGGATTTTTCCCGCCAGGACGCGGTTTGAGGCCGGATAGACCATGTCTATGCCTGAGCCAAGAACGGCTATCCCGCCGGGACCTCCGTCAACAGAACCCCGGTGGGCCATGGCGTCTATGCCCAGGGCAAGACCTGATACCACCGGAATTCCCGCCCTGCCCAGGTCCCTGGCGAATTCATAGGCCGCGCGGGTTCCCCGGCCGCTGGGTTTTCTTGTTCCCACGACGGCGGCAAGGGCCCGGTCCCGGGGGGGAAGACTGCCCCTGAAAAAAAGCAGGACCGGCGGATCGCTTATCTCCCTGAGCAGGGGAGGATATTCCGCGTCCGCCCACGATATAAAACCTATGCCTTGTCTCAGAGTGCGCCGGTAATCGGCTTCGGCCTGCCTCAGCACTCCTTCCATGCTGAAAGCATAGCGGTTCAGGGGCTTCCGGAGAATTTTTTCTATATCCTCCCTTGAAAGTATGGATATTTCCTCCTCAAGGTCAAATTTTTCGCATAAAAACAGGCGGTCCCGGAGGGAAATGCCGGGAATCGCGATAATTATAAAGTCCAGGAGACCCCTTGTATCCATACCGAATCCTGTCAGCTCCCATAGGAGGCCGATAAGGCCTGCTGTTTATTGTCTTCCGCCTGTCTCCGGCGGGAGGAATCCTTTGTAATCGAGATTATCTCATCGTAAAGCTCCACCGCCCTGTCATAGCCGCCGGTCGCGTAAAATGCCCTGGCCAGTATGAACATGGCGTCGGTATCCCTGGTCTGTATCTCAAGATAACGCTCAAGATGGGGAATGGCCTCGGCGGGACGGTTAAGTTCAAATACATAGAGAACCGCGAGGCCGTAATGGGCCTTGGTATAACGCTCGTCAATGGCTATGGCCCTGCGATATGCCTCTTCGGCAAGGCTGTAGTAACGGGCCCTCTCCTGGCTGCCGTCGGTAGCGGCGGTATAATCATGGTAATCCCTGGCCAGCAGGCCGGCCACAAGCCCGGTTGAATAGTGCAGCGCCGGGTCTTCGGGGGTATAGGAGACAGCCCGTTCCAGGGCCTTGAAAGCCTCGCCGTAGAGTTCCTTGTCCTGGAGGCGGGCGGAGAGTATTTTCCAGTATATCCCGGTCTTGACCGCCGTATTGACCTGTTCTTCTATCATATCCTCATAGAGGGCTATGGCCTCGCGCAGACCTTCTATGGTCTCGGGCGGCCCTCCCCTGGGACTGAGTTCGGCAATACGGGAGGCAAGCTGGCTCCTGGCCGACTGCTTTTTGTACAACTGAAAGCCCACGACAATCGCCCCTATGAGGATGATCACCAGAAAGCCCAGCACATATTCCCTTATTCTTGGATTTTTCATTTTGTATATTCCCGCAGTTTCGGCAGATAACGCCGGTGGTTTTCCCGCAAAAGGGAAACATCCACATGGGTATAAATCTGGGTGGTAGCCAGATCCGCGTGGCCCAAAAGCTCCTGAACGGAACGGAGGTCGGCCCCTCCGTACAGCAGTTCGGTGGCGTAACTGTGCCTCAGGGTATGGACTCTGGAACCCAGGCCCAAAAGACCGGTTATCGCCCGGTAGTTTTTCCAGATTCCCTTGCGGGACAGGCGCCTCCCGCCCTTCCGTATAAACAGGGCCTGGCCGGTACTGGCCCCGGCCAGATTCGGCCTTGCCTTGTCAAGGTAGGTCCTGAGCCAGCGCGCCGCCTCGTCCCCGAAAGGAACAAGCCTTTCCTTGCCGCCCTTGCCCCGTACCTTAGCGGTCTTTTCGTCAAAGAAGACATCGGAAAGTTTAAGGCCGGCCGCTTCCGAGATACGGAGCCCCGCCGAATAGATGAATTCAAAAAGGGCTCTGTCCCGTATGCCCCGCGGGCCTGAAACATCTATTGAGGCAAGCATCTTTTCCACAGCCTCCCTGGAAAGAACAGCGGGGAGTTTTTGCTTCCTTTTCGGAAGCTCCAGAATCTGGGCCGGATTGTCCTCCCGTAAGCCTTCATTCACCATATACCTAAAGAACGACCTCAGGGCGGAAATTGCTTTGGCCGCCGAGCGGGAATCTATGCTGTTTTTTGTCCGCCTGAAATCAAGATACCGGCCCAGGTCCCCGGGATTTACCGTAAGGGCTTCGAGGCCGCTTTCGGAAATCCAGGCGAGAAACATGCGTATCTCCGTCTCGTAAGTCTCAACGGTAAGCAGGGCGCGGTGTTCCGTAACAAGGAGGCTTGAACGGTACTGTTCCAGAAGGCGGGTGTCCATGTCCTACATTTCCCTGGCAAAGTAATTGTACGCCTGGGCCCCTTCGGACTTTCTGTCCCCCTCCGGGGTCCCGTTCTCGGCGCCGTTCCGGGAAACCCGCAGATACGCCGGGGTGTCAAGGTCCTCATAGCTCTTTTTTGAAAGGCCCCCGCCTGAATGACCTGACTGCCCGAGTATTTTGTCCCATTCGCTGCCGGTCATGATGTCGGCGGCCGGTTTTTCAGGGGCCTGTATCTGGGGTTTTACCTCGCTTATGTTTTCGCTCTTGAATCCCGTGGCGATAACCGTTACCTGTATTTTGTCGTTAAAGGACTCGTCCAGGGCGGTTCCGGTGATGATAAGGGCGTCGGGGTCCACATTGGCGGTAACGGTAGTCCCTATGCGGCTCACTTCCTTGAGTGAAAGGTCAGGCCCGCCGGTGATGTTAATAAGCACATGGGTTGAACCGGCCATGGTGCTTCCCTTGAGCAGGGGATTCTTTACGGCGTTGTTGGCGGCTTCCTCGGCCCTGTTGCTTCCCGAACCAATCCCTATGCCCATGAGGGCGTCGCCCTGGCCGTGCATGGTAGTCTTGACATCGGCAAAATCAACGTTCATGAGCCCCGGTATGGTGATGAGATCCGATATGCCCTGAACACCCTGCCTGAGCACGTCATCCGCCATGAGAAAGGCGTCGACCACGGTGGTCTTGTCGTCAACGATCTCAAGGAGCAGTTCGTTGGGTATGATGATAAGGGTATCAACGGCCTCCCGCATCTTGGCGATACCTTCCTCGGCAATACGCATGCGGGTAGCGCCTTCAAATTTGAAAGGCTTGGTCACGACGCCCACGGTAAGGGCCCCGGTCTCCCTGGCCACCTGGGCGATTACCGGCGCGGCCCCGGTCCCGGTTCCCCCGCCCATACCCGCGGTTACAAAGACCATGTCAGCCCCCTTGAGGGCATTGGCTATCATCTCACGGTCTTCCAGCGCGGCCTTTTCCCCCTTTTCGGGATCCGCGCCGGCGCCGAGTCCGCCTGTAACCTTGGTCCCTATGGTCAGTACGGTCGCGGCCCGGGATTTGTTAAGGGCCTGGATGTCCGTATTGGCGGCCAGAAATTCAACCTTCTGTACTCCGCAGGATATCATGCGGTTTACCGCGTTGGACCCGCCGCCGCCTACGCCTATGACCTTGATGACCGTTTCTTTGGTGCCGTTCTTTTCTTCAAGGATCTCGATATTCATGTTCCCCCCCACTCCAATCTATTTTAATTGGCGCCTAACACGCCTCAGGATTCAAAAAAATTCCTTCCGTATCCAGTCGGTAAAACGGCCCAAAAGCGGCGCCTTGTCCCTGGCCTTTGCCTCAGCGCCGCGCTCGGGATTCTTCCTCTCCTCGCGTTCATAGCCCTCAAGCATGAGGCCCACCGCCGTGGCAAAACCGGGACTCCGGTACTCTTCCACGAGGCCGCCTACCGAAAGGGGCACGCCTATTCTTACCGGAAGATCAAAGACGCTGGCCGCGAGTTCCGCCGCGCCGGGAAGCTGGGCGCCCCCGCCGGACAGCACCACTCCCCCTCCCAGAGGCCTGGGCAGGGAAAGATCGTCAAGCCTGTCATTGACCATGGTAAAAATTTCTTCCATGCGGGGCCGTATTATCCTTTCGATATGCGACCTCGGGATGGACACCGGCGCCCTTCCGCCGACTCCGGGGACTATTATTTCCTCATCGGACTCAAGGAGGGCTTCCCAGCAACAGCCCGCCTCAAGTTTTATCTTTTCCGATGTTTCAAAGGAAAGATTCTTCAATATTGATATATCGCTGGTAACCTGGGAACCTCCCACGGGAATGGTCGCCGTGGAATACGGGGCGCCCTGGGAATAAACCAGTATGTCGGTGGTTCCCCCTCCCAGATCGAGAAGGACCACGCCCAGTTCCTTTTCTTCCTCGGTAAGCACCGAACGGCCCGCGGCAAGGGTCTGTAGCACAAGGCCGTTCACCCTGAAACCGGCCCTGTTGACGCACTTGACAAGATTCTGCGCGCCGGTTACCGAACAGGTGATGATATGCACCTCGGCCTCAAGACGCACCCCTATCATGTCCAGGGGCATTCGTATGCCCCTCTGGTTATCAACAATAAAGGTCTGGGGTATTACTTCCAGCATCTGGCGGTCCATGGGCACCATCACCGCCTGGGCTGCCTCAAGCACCCGGTCCACGTCGGCCTGGGTGATTTCCCTGGTCTCCCGGTTTTTTCCCGTAACGGCGACGACGCCCCGGGAATTAAGCCCGTCTATGTGGCTGCCGCCTATGCCGGTCCAGGCGCCGTGAACCTCCCTGCCGCTCATCAGTTCGGCCGCCTCTATGGCCGCCGATACGGAACGGAGGGTGGCTTCAATATTTACCACTACGCCCTTGCGGAGTCCTGTGGATGGAGCGACGCCTACGCCGGTAAGCTCTATACCTGAGCCGGTACGCTCTCCTATAACCGCGCATACCCTGGTCGTGCCTATGTCAAGGCCGACAACTAATCCGTCATTGGACAGAACGGACCTCCTTTGGCTTGAATGACGCCGTGCCTGTGCGGAAATCTATTTCGTCGATTTCCACACCCTGGCTCTTGAATACATCAATGACCAGCATAATATACCGGAGCGTTTCTTCGTTAAGCTCAGGCCCCACCCTGAAACGGACAGGCGCGTGAGCGGGATACAGCACCAGTTCATACCCGTCATAGAGTTTTTTATGTACCCTGATTTCTGAAATCAGCGAAAGAAGCAGAGGATTGCGGGCATTGATGCCCTCAAGATTTTCCAGCAGGGGCCTTAAATCTTCGGGAAGAGTCAGGCCGGGTTTCAGGTCTTCAAAGACAAGGCCCGAAATAATGGGAAGTTTTTCGCTTAACGCCTTTAGTTCACCTTCGGCGGCGCCTATCCTGAATATCACGCCTTCCTGGTCAAAAAACACGGGGCAGATTTTTCCCCGGTACTCCGCGAAGGCCAGGGCGCAGGCCCTTCTTGGCTTCAGGGTAACGCGCAGGGTATCGGGAAAGCGTTTTTCCACCAGGGCCTCTCCCACCATATACAGTTCCTCAAGGGCGCGGGCCGCCTCAACGCTGTTAAAATTGACAAAGGACGAAGAAGAAACTATTCCCGCCCTGGCTATGACTTCGGCGTCGCTCAGTTCGGGAAGGCCCCGGACTTCAATATGGTTAAAGGGCATACAGGGGGTAATCCCGAACAGCCATACCAGTTCGACGGCGAGTATCATCGCCAGTACCATGAGCAGCCTTTTGAGTATTTTGTCCGACCGGGATTGGGCGCGCGCGCCTTCAGCCCCGGCAATATACACGTTACCTGGCACCGGCGTCCTCCTCGCTGCTCTGACGGGACACGTTGACAATGAGCCCCGCGGTTAAAAGGGTAGTCGCCAGGGAAGATCCGCCGGCGGAAAAAAACGGCAGGGGAATCCCGGTGGCGGGCATGGCGCCCGAAACCACGGCCACATTGAGCAGGGCCTGGGACACGATGCCCGTAACGAGCGCCCCGGCAAGAAGCCGCCTGAAACTGTCCCCGGAATACAGGGCCGCCCGGTAACCCCTGACGGCAAAGACGGTAAAAAGTATCCAAAAGAGAAGCACGCCGAGAAGACCGGCTTCCTCCGCGAAGGAGGCAAAAATAAAATCGGAGTGAACTTCCGGCACGCTGGCTATCTTCCGTATGCCGTGGCCCATGCCCCTGCCCCAGAAGGCGCCTGAGGCGACGGTCAGCACCGAGGAGCGGACCTGATACCCCGCCCCCAGGGGTTCCCATTGGGGCCAGAAGAAACTGATAAGGCGCCTGAGCCGGTGTTCCCTGGTCAGCACAAACAGCGCCGAAAAGGGAAGCAGCAGGGCCAGGGCCGAAAAAAGATGGCGCATTCTTACCCCGGCAAGGAAGAACAGCACAAGGGCATTTACCGCGATAAACAGGGCTGTCGAAAAATTGTTCTGCCGGTAAATGAGGAAGAAAAAACCCGCGCTTACCAGGGCCGGGGGCAGGACCGCCGAACCGAGTTCATCAATGCGGTCTTCCTTCTTGGCGAATATGTGGGCAAGGTACAGGGGCAGCACCAGTTTCACCAGCTCGGACGGCTGGTAGCTGGAAGAAAAAATCTTAATCCACCGGGACGCGCCGTTTTTGGTAACGCCTATGCCGGGTACAAAGGTCAGGACGCAGAGCAGCGCCGCTCCCAGGACCAGGGGTTTTACCCACTTCCGTATAAATTCAAGATCTATCCAGGACGCGAGAAAAAAGAGAACCAGGCCGAAGAGGGCGAAAATACCCTGGCGGAAAATCAAATAGAAGCTGTCGCCGAAAAAGCGTTCGGAAAAACCGTAGGAAGCCGAGTAAAGGCTTACCAGGCCGAGGCCGGTGAGGAGCAGTATGCTGGCAATGAGGACATGATCGGCGTGTTTTTTCGCGCCGGGAAAGCCCCCGTCAAATTGATATATCATCACTGTATCTTCAATGTTGAAAGGGCGATAATGGCGAAAAGCCCGCCCAAAAGCCAGAAGCGGATTACCACCTTGCTCTCCGCCCATCCCGAAAGTTCAAAATGATGATGAAGGGGCGCCATCCTGAACACCCGCTTCTTCCGCAGTTTATAGCTGGCTACCTGCACAATTACCGAGGCTGCCTCAAGCACAAAGACGCCGCCTATGATGAGAATGAGAATCTCCTTTTTGAGAATAAGCGAGAGCGTCGCGGCGACGCCTCCCAGGGAAAGGCTTCCCACATCGCCCATGAAAACCTCGGCGGGATGGGTATTGAACCATAAAAAGCCTATGCAGGCCCCGACCATGGCAAGGCAGAACACGGTGAGTTCCCCGGCGCCCTTGATATAGGGGATGCCCAAATAAGATGAAAAGTCGGCGCGGCCGGAAAGATAGCAGAGTATCGCAAGGGCTATGAACATGAGAAGCATCAGCCCCGAGGCAAGGCCGTCAAGACCGTCGGTAAGGTTGACGGCGTTGGATTCGCCTACAAGGAGCAGCACCGCGAAGGGTATCCAGAGCGCGCCCATATCCACAACCGGATTTTTGAAGAAGGGTATGTAGAGCAGGCTCATCCCCTCCTCCCCCCGGAAGTACAGTATCAGCGTTATGGCAAGGGCCACAATAAACTGGCCGGCAAGTTTGGCCCTGACGGAAATCCCGTCTGAATTATGCCGTTTCACCTTGAGATAGTCGTCAATAAAACCCACAAGGCCGAAACCCGCAAAGGCTCCAAGGGTCAGCCAAACCCTGAAATTGTCCAGGTCCTGCCAGAGCAGGGTCGCGGCAAGCACCGAAAGAATAATCAGAACTCCGCCCATGGTAGGGGTCCCACCCTTGCTGAGATGGGAGGCAGGCCCGTCGCCCCGTATGGACTGGCCCACCTTGAGACGCCTGAGAGCCTCAATGATGCGGGGGCCAAAAACAAAACAGATGAAAAGGCTTGTCATGGCCGCGTAGGCGCCGCGAAAGGTGAGGTACTGGAATACGTTGAAGGGGGTAAAATACTTTACCAGCGGATACAGGAATTCAAGAATCATCCAAGGACCTCCCCGGTTTGAAGCGCCCCTGCCTTGAGCATCTTTTCCTGAACTTCAATCACAGCCATGAGCCGCTCCAGGGCGGTTCCCCGGGAACCCTTGAGGAGCACAAGATCGCCGGGCCGCAGAACGGAACGGAGTTTCCCGGACAGCTTTTCCATGTCTTCGGTGTAAAACCATTCCCGCGTTTTTTTTGACCCAACGGCCCGGCCCGGTCCGTCCCGAAAGGCCAGGGCCGGAAGGGTTTCCTTTCCAAAAAGAAAAACCATGTCGGCGTCAGAGCCCGCCAGAGCCTTTCCGGCCGCTCTGTGGGCCGCGCCTGAATATTCTCCCAGTTCAAGCATTGAGCCTATCACATATATCTTTCTTCCCTCCCAGGAAAGCGAATCGGCGAAACCCACAGCCTCAAGCACGGCTTCGGGATTGGCGTTGTAACAGTCTTTGATCACCGTAACCGGGCCGGGACATATCTCGCCCCGGCCGGAAAGGGGCTTAACCGATTCGAGCCCCCGCCGTATCGCCTCAGCGCTTACCGGAACCTCGGACGCGAGCGCGGCGGCTGCCAGGGCGTTGGCAAGGTTGTAACGCCCCGGCAGGCCGAAGCGGACCGGTTTCCCCTCCCACATCAATTCTGTTCCCCGCAGGCCCAAATCCCGCGAGACCTCAAAGGAAGCGCCTTTCTCAAAACCAAAGTACTTTACCCTGCCGTTGACATCTTTCCCCAAGAATTCGGCGAATTCGGAATCAAAGGGAATAAGGGCCGTTTCCGTTCCGGTAAAACAGGAAAAAATTTCCTTTTTTTCTTGGGCTATGGCCTCTTTTGTGCCGAGAATTCCGATATGGGCAGTCCCTATGTTTGTAACAAGGGCAAGCTGAGGTTTAAGTATCCGGGCAAGTTCGGCGATTTCGCCCCGGCGGTTCATGCCCATTTCAAAGACACCCACCTCGTGACAGGCTCGTACATTGAACACCGCCAGGGGAAGCCCTGTTTCGGAATTGAGATTGCCGGGGTTCATAACCAGGTTTTTTTCCCGGCCTATGATGGCGCCGGCGATTTCCTTGGTGGTGGTTTTTCCCGATGAACCGGTAATGCCGATTTTAAGAAGGGCGGGAAACTGTTCGAGGTATGCTCTCGCGGCGTCCTGCAGGGCGATGAGGGTATTGTCCACAACGATGAGGACGCCCCGGCAGTCTTTGAGGCCGTATTCGTTTTTTTCAAAGGCTGAACGGCATACCAGGGCGGCCGCCGCGCCCCTTTCAAAGGCCCGGGAAACATACTTGTGCCCGTCGTCAGCGCTTCCCCGCAGGGCGACAAAGAGGGCGCCCTCTTCGACAGTCCGGGAGTCAATGGAAACGGAAAAGAAACTTTCCCCGGCAGCCCCGCCGGAGACAGAGCCTTTGAGAACGCGGGCAAGGCTGTCTATTTTCATGAGACCCTTATCTCTCGTCACCCCGTTCCCTCCCCGCAATGCGTATCTGGAGCACCTCTTCGGGTTCCTTTTTGACCAGTCCGAGTTCTTCTTTGGCTATATGCTCAATACGTTCCGCCGATGAAAGTACGGCTATACCGGCTATGAGCCTTTTATTGCTGTCTATCCATTCCCGCTGGGCTTCCTCAAGGCGGGTGATTTCTTTTTCAAGCGCCGTATAACGCAGGGACTGCCAGGCGGCGACGCCCAGCATGAGGGGTATGGTAAGGGCAAACACATAGAGCGAAAACCGCTTCATGACGCACATTCCTCATCGTACATTTTTTCCACCACCCTGAGCCTGGCGCTCCTGGACGGAGGATTGGCCCGGCGTTCTTCCTCGCCGGGACTGATGGCTTTACGGGTCAGAAGGCGTACCGCCTTATGATCCCTATTTCTACATATCGGCGTATCCCGGCGGGAGGTAGAGTCCCGGCTTCCGCCCGAAACGCCGTCCCGGTTCCCGGAAGCGCCGCTCTTGTCCCTGAAAAAACGCTTGACAATGCGGTCCTCGGCCGAATGAAAGGAAATGATACCCATTCTTCCCCCGGCCTTGAGATTTTTTAGGGCGTCTTCAAGGAGGGAAGGAAGCCGTTCCAGCTCGCCGTTAACCGCTATGCGGAGGGCCTGGAAGGTCTTTGTCGCCGGATGAAAGGCGGACCCGGACGGTACCGCCCTGGCCACTATGCCGGCTAAAACAGCGGCGCGCCTGATCGCCCCCCGGCGCCGCGCTTCAACTATGGCCCCGGCAATGCGGCGCGAATAGCGCTCACCGGCATTGTGGTACAGAAGATCGGCAAGTTCTTTTTCGCCGAGCCTTCCTATAAGATCGGCGGCGCTTTCTCCCTGTGAGGGGTCTATACGCATGTCAAGGTCTTCATCTTTTCTGAAACTGAAACCCCTGCCGCTCTTTTCGTAGTGATACACGCTTACCCCAAGATCAATGAGTATGGTGTCGGGCCGGCCGGCGTCGTGAGGAGGATTGGCGAAAAAATCATGGGACCAAAGGGAATAAAAGCGCACACGATCGCCAAAGACCTGGAGCCTTTCCCTGGCTATGGCAAGAATCCCGGCGTCGGCGTCTATGCCTATGACGCGGAGACCGGGGAAGCGGGAAAGAAAGGCGAAACTGTGCCCGCCCTCGCCCAGCGTGGCGTCTATCATGAGCTCCGCCCCGGAACGGGGGCCAAGGTACTGTACGGTTTCCTCAAGCAGCGCCGGGGTATGAACAATATCCATCAGAGTCCCTCCCGGTTTTGCTTCATGGTATTTCCCAGTTTTTCGAGGGCCGCGCGGTACGCTCCCTGGCTTGATTCAACATAGCCCTCGTACTCTTTGGCGTCCCAAATTTCTATATAGTCGTTCTGGCCGAGAATCACGCAGTCCCGGCATAGGGAAGCTGACTCCCTGAGAGCCTGGGGCAGGGACACGCGGCCCGCCTTGTCTATCTCTATCTCCTGGGCGCTGCCCAGAAAACGCCGCCTTATGAGCCTGTCCTCAGGCAGCAGGGGATTGGTGGACGCGATGATGGTTTGGGAAAGCAGCTTCCATTGATCGGGCGGATAGGCCCAGAGGCAGTGATCCTCACCTTCCTTGACCACAAGAACGCTTTCCGAAAGTTCCGCCCTGAGGCGGGACGGCAGGCTGAGGCGGCCTTTGTCGTCAAGAGTATTGGTGTATTTTCCCGTTAGATAATTCATGACACTTTATCCAACTTTATCCCATTTTTACCCACATAAATACATTATTACACATGAAATTCCTTAGTCAACAGAATTATCGAAGAAAATATTATAAATAGTAAAAAAAGTTCCCTTTACTCCTATACGTTTGTTTAGTATATGCCTATACGGGCCAACAGCTTTTACCTGCCGGTGATTTGGGCTATGCTTAGATCCATGACCATACATGAATATTTCATCGTGTTTCCCGAGGGGGATACCCAGGAAATACCGGGGAGGCTCACGGTAAACGCCCTGGTCGACATTAACGGCCGGGAACTGGCTTTTCCCCTGCCGACCAACAAAATGATTGTATTCAGGGTAGAACGCATAAAGGTCAAGGAAGACCGGGGGGGCAGCCAAACCCTGCACTTTCTTGAACAGCTCAGCGCCGATGAACTGCTCCCCTATCTGGGGAGGCGCTGATGGGTTCCGCCAAAACCCCCAAAAGGGCCCTGCCAAACAGCATAGGCACCCGCAGGGAAACTTCCCTTCATGAGGCGCTTAAAATCCGTTATACCGGCGCGGGAGGGAGTACGGAGGTAGTCCACAAGGGCTTTGTCTGCGACGGCATAGACGCCTCAGGGACCATTATTGAGGTACAGACTTCCAATTTCGCGGCCATTTACAGGAAGGCGGAAAACCTGAGCAGGGAGGCAAAACTCGTTATTGTCTATCCGGTAATAAAAACCTGTTATATTGAACTGTACGATACCGAAGAAACGCTGATACGGCGGCGTAAAAGCCCCAGGAAGGGCAGTTTTTGGGACATTTTTAATGAACTCATCTACGCTCCCCTGCTCCCGTCCCTTGCAAACCTGCGCATAGAACTTGCCCTGGTAGACGCGGCCGAGCGCCGTATACAGGACGGTAAGGGGTCCTGGCGGCGAAAAGGGGTGAGCATCGCGGACAGAAGCCTGCTTGAGTTTCACGAAACCCTGAGCCTTTCGGG
>JAISDF010000016.1 GCA_031265025.1 Spirochaetaceae bacterium | reverse complement strand
ATTTAGACGGCTACAAAACGTAGCCGCGCCGGAGCAACAATTTCCCCGGTAAACGGGATAAATTCCGTGGTGAATGGAGTAAATTCCGCGGAAAATGAAGCGGATTTCTGGACCGGAATAGCGGGTTCCAGGAGCACTATAGCCGCCGGGTTCGCCGGGGACAGTCCCGCTTCGGGAACTGAGAATGAAAAATAACGGTCTGGAAGATGGAGGTGAGTGCGCAATACGGCAGAGCCGTATTGCGTCGGAGTTTTACCGTTGGTAAAATTCCCTATCTGGGTCAGAAAAAGATGGAGATGAGTCTTATGAGAGAGAGAGAGAGAGAGAGAGAGAGAGAGAGAGAGAGAGAGAGAGAGCAGGAACCGTGCCAAGTTCACCTGAAATCCGCCATTCGTGGCGGATTTTAGGTTCGCGGTTTTGCAAAGCAAAACCGCACCCTGTCCACCCTTGGTGGACAGGCATGGTTACAGCGCCATACGTCCCTTCGGGCCGTTTGCCGATAGGAATGGCTTGAAAGCCGCCATTCGGCGGCCGGGCGGCATCCATGGCGCCTGAAGCAGCGGTGTTTTCTACAACAGCAACATTTTTTCTCATTTTTAGCATGGGGACAGTATAGCACACAGGGGAACAAACGGCAAGCGCAAAAAAGGAAATTGTAACCGCGAACCACACGAACTTGTACATTGACAGTTTCGATTCTGCCCGATTCGTGGTTTTTATTTGGGGGGGTAGCGTAAGCATTGCCGCTGACACGGCAATGCTTTTGGAGTTTTGCTTCGCAAACCTCCACACCTAATGCGGCAAGGCGGGAGCGCAGGGGGGCGCGACGAAAAATTCCTCTTTCGGGGGGCAGGTGAGGAAATGCGCCCCCCTTCCTGCTTCTTATACTTTTTCTTACTCGGCGGCGGCCGGGCTTACCGTGGCAAGTTTGCGGCCGCGGCGGGACATGAAGCCCACGGTTCCGTCTATAAGGGCAAACAGGGTGTCGTCGCCGCCCCTGCCTACATTGAGGCCGGGGTGTATTCTGGTTCCCCGCTGGCGGACTATGATGGCTCCGGCCCGTACGCGGGAGCCGCCTGAGACCTTGACTCCGAGATAGTGGGGATTGGAATCCCGTCCGTTTTTTGCGCCTGAACCGCCTCTTTTGCGCGCCATATCAGTTCCTCCGTTCAGTATGAATATGCATAGTACAACAAGCGGGATAGTCCCTGGCAACCGATCCAAGGCCTTCAAGTAGAAAAGCCCCTCCCGCGGAAAGAAAAGCCTTTCCTTGTTCGGTACAATCGGTTTCCAGATAAAAACGGCCCCGCTCCGGGGTTTCGCCCCGGACTTCTATGCCTTCCCTTCCGGAAAGGCTTATAAGGGCGGTCCTCGCAAGGACCGAAACAGCGGCGCAGACTATGTCGTAGCCGCTCCGCCCTGCCCCGGCGTGGCCCTCTATGCGGCAGGATTTAAGCAATCCTTCCTCATCAAGGGCCGCGTCGATCAGTATCATGCCTATACCCCGGCAATATCCTGTATTCGGATATACGAATACTGCTGGCGGTGGCCCAGTTTACGGCGGTAATCCTTCTTGGATTTGTACTTTAACACCGTAATTTTGGGGTCTTTTTTGTGTTCTTCCACTACGGCGGAGACGCTGGCGCCTTCCACATAGGGGCTTCCTACCGCAACCTTGTCTCCCGACAGTAAAAGCACCGAATCAATGGTCATGCTGCTCCCCACATCGGCGGCAATGCGGTCCACTTTGAGGAGCGCGCCCTTTTCGGCCCGGTACTGTTTTCCCTTGAATTCAACTAACGCGTACATATCGTATCCTTATAGACAAATTTGCCACAAACAAAGATTTTTTATACCCCAAAACGAAGGAAAGGTCAAGCTGGTATCACATAGTCTCCAGAAAGGGGATGCAGATGAGTTCAAAGGCGTCGCGGAGCACCCTGAGTACGGCCCTGGAAAGGGCAAGTCTCGCGGCGCTGAGGGCGGCGTTATCGGCGCCGAGTATGGGGCAGTCATGGTAAAAGCGGCTAAAGGCCTTGGCAAGCTCGTAGAGGTACGCGGCAATGATCGAGGGGTCCATGTGTTCCGCCGAGGAGGCGACGGTGTCCGTATACGCGGCAAGGAGCTTTACCAGTTCCCATTCGGCGTCTCCGGAGAGGAGCCCGGCGTCAAAGGCGGAGGAGTCCCTGTTTCCGGCCTTTTTCAACATAGAAGAGATACGGGCCCCCATATATTGAAGATAGGGGCCGGTGTTGCCGTTAAAGGAAAGGCTTTCCTGGGGGTTAAAGAGCATATCCCTGGCGGGCGAGACCGAGAGGAGGTAATAATGAAGGGCCCCCAGGGCGATTTTTTCCGCCACCTCATCGCTGTTTCCCACGGCTTCTTCCCGGTCCTTGTCCCGTATCTCGGCAAGGGCAAGGTCCCGGAGGCTGTCTATGAGATCGTCGGCGTCTACCACCGTGCCCTCGCGGCTCTTCATCTTGCCGTCGGGAAGGTTCACCATGCCGTAGGAAAGATGGTAGAGGTTCGAGGCCCAGGGGAAGCCGAGTTTCTGTAGTATGGCAAAGAGGACCTGAAAATGGTACTGCTGTTCCGATCCCACCACATAGACCAGGCGGTCAAAGGCCCAGTCCCGGTTCCGGTAAATGGCAAGGCCTATGTCCTGGGTAATATAGATTGAAGTACCGTCGGAGCGGAGCAGGACCTTCTTGTCGAGTTTTTCTTCTTCCAGATCAACCATAACCGCGCCGTCCTCCGCCCTGTAGAAAATGCCCTTTTCAAGGCCGGCAAGAATTTCTTCCTTGCCCTTGAGGTAGGTTTGGCTTTCAAAATAATACTGGTCAAACGAAATGCCGGTGCGCCTGTAGGTCTCCTTCATGCCGTCAACGGTCCATTTGTTCATCTTCTTCCATAATTCGACGGTTTCGCTGTCTCCGGCCTCCCAGCGCCTGAGCAGTTCCTGCGCCCGCTCTTCGGCGGTGCTGTCGTCTCCGGCCATCTTGTGAAAGGCCACATAAAAGCCGCCCACAAAGTGATCGCTCTTGACGCCTTCTGATTCGGGGGTCCTGCCGCCGCCCTTTTCCTTATAGGCGAGCATGGATTTGCAGATGTGTACGCCCCGGTCGTTGATGATGCAGACCTTGCGCAGTTCCGCGCCGGCGGCCTTCAATATGCGTGAAAC
>JAISDF010000258.1 GCA_031265025.1 Spirochaetaceae bacterium | reverse complement strand
CATATACAGAAACAGCCCGGAACTATTACCGCTCCGGGCTGTTTGCTACTAATAGCGGGAAACGGGAGTCGGACCCGCGACATCGACCTTGGCAAGGTCGCGCTCTACCACTGAGCTATTCCCGCGGATTATTCGCGGCTTCAGGCAAGCGAAGCAAATGAACGAGTTACTATACACCGGCTGCAGGGAAAAGGTCAATAGGGCTTGCCACTTCTTCTCCATACTAGGTAAAATGATTGTATGTTCAACAAGATTGTAAAGGCCCTTTTTGGGTCCCAGCATGAACGGGACCTCAAGACCCTTTTACCCATATTGCACGCGGTCAACGAAAAAGAAAGCTGGGCCCTGTCCCTCGCGGACGAAGATTTCGGGCGCCTTACGGCCGGTTTCAGGGAACGGGCCGCCGGGGGCGAAAGTCTTGACGCCATACTGCCTGAGGCTTTTGCCCTTGCCCGCGAAGCCGCCAGGCGCAAGCTCGGCGAGCGGCCCTATGATGTCCAGGGTCTGGGGGCCATTGTGCTCCACCAGGGCAAGATTGTGGAGATGAAAACCGGCGAGGGCAAGACCCTGATGAGTGTCTCCGCCGCCTACCTTAACGCCATATCCGGCAGGGGCGTCCATGTGGTTACGGTAAACGATTACCTGGCCGAGCGCGATTCCCAGTGGATGAAGCCGGTTTTTGACCTTCTGGGCGTAAGCGTGGGGACCATACTTTCCGCGATGGACAACGAGCGGCGCAGAATAAACTATGCCTGCGATATTACCTACGGCACAAACAATGAATTCGGCTTCGATTATCTGCGGGACAATATGACGCCCTTTCTTGAGGAAAGGGTGCAGCGCGGCCACAGCTACTGCATTGTTGACGAGATAGACTCCATTCTCATTGACGAGGCCCGCACGCCCCTCATCATTTCAGGCGCGGCGGAAGACGACACCTTCAAGTTCGCCGAGGTTGACCGCCTCCTCGGTTCCCTGGAAGAGGTGAAAAAAAAGGACGACGGCGAATACCCCGACGAGGCCCAGGGGGAGCCGGTTATCGGGGACTATAAACTCAACGAAAAGAACAAAAGCGTCTCTTTCAGTAACGCGGGGATCGCCAAAATGGAGGAACTGCTCCAGAAACGGGGCCTTATCAAGGGCGCCATTGTCGATGAGGACAATTTTGAATATCTCCACTATTTTACCCAAGCCCTGAGGTCCCACAAACTCTTCCATATTGATGTTGATTATGTGGTCCAGGAAGGACAGGTCCAGATTGTTGATGAATTTACCGGCCGCATACTCTACGGCCGCAGGTATTCCGACGGGCTTCACCAGGCCATTGAGGCCAAAGAACATATCAAGATAGCCCAGAGAAACCGTACTCTGGCGACCATTACCTTTCAGAATTTTTTCAGGCTCTACAAAAAAATCGCCGGTATGACCGGAACCGCCGACACCGAGGCCGAGGAATTCGCCAAGATCTACGACCTTGACGTGGTAGTGATTCCCACAAATCTTCCGGTGAAGAGGGAAGACGGCGACGACGTGGTATACCTCAACGAGGACGAAAAGTACAACGCCCTCTGCGACGAAATAGCCGCCGCCTACAAAAAGGGCCAGCCCCTCCTTGTCGGAACCGTATCCATAGAAAAGTCGGAAAGAATCTCCGGCCTCCTTACCAGGCGCGGTGTACGCCACGAAGTGCTCAACGCCAAAAACCACGCCAGGGAAGCGGGAATCATCGCCGAGGCCGGGGCCAAAAGCTCGGTAACCATCGCGACCAATATGGCCGGCCGGGGCACCGACATTAAACTCGGCGGCAACCCGGAACACAGGGCCAGGAAGCGCGCGGGAACCGGCGCTTCACCGGAAGCATACGACGCCATCCTTAAAGAGGAATACGTCAAATGGCAGGCCGATTACGAGGAGGTAAAAAAACTCGGGGGCCTCTATGTAATCGGGACGGAACGCCACGAAAGCCGGCGTATAGACAATCAGCTCAGGGGCCGGTCGGGACGGCAGGGAGACCCGGGGAAGAGCAAATTCTTTATAAGCATGGATGACGAACTCATGCGGCTTTTCGGCGGCGCCAATATCAAGGGCATCATGGCGAAAATAGGCATGGAGAGCGGCGAACCCATCTATCATCCATGGCTCAACAAGAGCATAGAAAAGGCCCAAAAAAAGGTTGAAGAGAGAAACTTCGAAATACGGAAGCATCTCCTTGAATACGACGATGTGCTCAACCAGCAGCGGAAATTCATCTATGAACAGCGGGACGCCATACTCAGCGACAAGGAACTCAAGACCAGGGTCAATGACGCCACAGCCGATATGGTGCGCCATGTTCTGGATGAATATTCTTCCAAACGCGGGGACGGGGACTCTGGCAGCCTTGCCGCGTATCTTAAAGAAAAATTCGGCTATGTCCTTACTGTCCGGGAGGGCGAGCACATCAATCCCGAAACCCTGGGAGCCGAAATACGCGGCGCCCTGGAAAAGGAGCTGGACGAAAAAGAGGCCCTTGTGGGCAGCGCCAATCTTAACGCCTATATCAGGTTCCAGTACCTTCAATTTATAGACCGAAAATGGCTCGACCACCTGGAGAGCATGGAGGCCCTCAGGGAAGCGGTATACCTGCGCAGTTACGGCCAGAAGAACCCCCTCACCGAGTACAAGATTGAAGGTTTTGAGATATTTGACCGTATGATTGACTCAATACGGCAGGAAATAGCCTCCCGTGTTCATCTGGTGCGCATACAGCGGGCCGGCGACAGGGAGCTCAAGTCCCGTACCCTGGCTTCGGTCCAGCAGGCCAACCACGGCTCCATTGACGCCTTCAGCCAGGGCCGGGGAGAAGCCGGGGAAACGGACAGCGGGCAGGGACGGCTGCCCGCCCAGGGACGGCCCCAGCCCAGGGGACAGGGCGCGCCGGTTACCGTGGTCCGTTCGGTTCCCAAAGTGGGCAGGAACGACCTCTGTCCCTGCGGTTCGGGCAAAAAATACAAGCATTGCCACGGCCGTTAGCCTGTTACAACTACCCTTTGCAAACTTACGGTTCTCTGCTATAATGAAAAATCACTATTTGTACCAGAATGGGGCAAAGTATTCAAGTCATGGACACAGGCGCGCGGATCAGGGAGCTTATTGAGAGGGCGTATGCCGAATTGGACAGTTCCGACGCGTCAGGGGCCCTCCTGGCCCTTGAAGAGGCCCTGCGCCTGGATTTTGAGGACGCCGAGGTGGTCTATGCCCTTAAATGCGTCAACTGGTGGCTTGAAAAAACCAGGGAGCTTGAGCATATCAGGGATTCCTATGACAGGGGAGGCTATATACTCTCCCAGTGGAACGCCTTCTGCGTCTTTCTGCGCCGCATAGGCGGAGGTTTTGACCGCTGCGTATTCGCGGTGAGGCGTTATGTGTTTTCCACGGCCCTCAGGGCTTTTCAGGATATACTGGGAAGCGGGGCAAACGAACATGATCCGGGGCTGCTGCTGCAGGTAGGCCGCTGTTACAAAGGTATAGGGAACTACGAACAGGCCCTGAAATACCTTGAACAGGCGGCGCGGTTCAGGCGGGAAGACGGGGAAACCCTGGCCCACCTGGCCGATGTAAACGCCCTTTTGGGGGACGCCAGGGCCGCCAAGGCCCTGTTCAGGGAGGCTTTTTTTGCCGATCCGCCGGGGGTTGATCTTTGCGCCCTTGAATCTGAAATGATTCTGGTTCTGGCGTCAAAGGTGCGGGAGCTTGGCTATGCCGGTCCTGAACTTGCGGAATGGATTCCCATATACGGAGCCCTGTGGGGCGTTTTTTCGGTACGGCGTGAATTAAAACAGGCCGAACTGGGAAGGCTCAAGCAGTCCATCTTTGTTCTGGAAAACGAGCTCCGGGGGGAAGGCCGGGGCAGGACAGGACGGCAGGAAGCGCCAGGGGCCCTGCCGAGGCTTATCAACCGGTATTTTTGGCTTTTGGATCATTATATCAACAAGGCCGAAAACCCCGAATTGATTGAGGAAACGATGCTTAAAATAAAAGTTCTGGACCCGGAAATTTATGAGCAGTACCGGCGCTAGAAAGCAAGAATATGAGGAGTTGAACGATGTCTGAAGGTCTCCTTAAGGGTGTACAGGAAATGCTGAATGAGGAAAAGTGGACCAGGGCCACCCTCAGCAATTATTCAACCGGTCAGTTTAAGGACTTGGACCAGATCCTGAAAAACGCCCGGGACGAAAAGGTTACTGATGAATTAAAAAAACTCTCCGACGAGCATCTGGTGCATACCAAAAACAGCATCATCGCCCTGTATCTTTCAGGCATGATAGCCCTGTCGCGGCAGATCATTGACGACGCCGCCCTCACCAGTCTCGTCTCTATCTTTGTGGATAACCACAAATGGGGTATAGTCAAATACCTGAGTGAACGCATACTTGATTACGGCGAATCGAAATTCGCCCTGCGTATGCTCGCCGAATGTTACAAAAACGAAAACGAGAATGAACTCATCTACGGCGTATGGGAGCGGCTTGTAAAGGCGGACTATGAGGAGGCGGATATTTCCAAGTCCCTCGCCGAGCATTATGAGGCCCAGGGCAGGATAGAAGAAGCGGTTGATTTTTACAAAAAGGCCCTGCACCGCTATATCAACAAGCAACTTTTTACCAATGTACGGGAAATCTGGATCAAGATACTTGAATACTGCCCCGAGGACATTGATTTTTTCCTTCTTGTCCAGAAGAAAATCGCCAAGAACATCAGCGAGGAAAAAGCGGAGCTGCTCCTTCAGGATGTGTACGCTTCCCTCAGAAAAAGGGACGACGTGGATCAGGCCATCAGCATACTCAAGATTATACTGCAGTACGACGAGAAGGACTCGTGGGTGCGCAGGGAGATTGTGGACTGTTTCCGCCGGAAATATTCGGGCCACAGCCAGATGGAGGAGTACATACGGATTTCAAACCTTTCCCAGAACTGGCGCAACATCCACGAGGCAATACAGGATTTTGAAAAGCACATAGCCTTTGACAAGGGAAACTTTGTCTTTCACCGGAGCTGGAGCGTGGGCCGCATCGCCCGGGTGCAGGGCGACGAGATAGTCATAGATTTTGCCAAGAAACGGGAACACGCCATGTCCCTTAAAATGGCCGTGGACGCCCTTCAAACTCTTTCAAAAAACCATATCTGGGTGCTCAAGGCAACCTGGAAAAAAGAAAAACTCCGCGACAAGGTAAAAGATGACCTCGTGTGGACCCTGAAAACCGTCATCCAGAGTTTTGACAACGCCTGTGATCTCAAGCGCATCAAGAGTGAACTTGTGCCCGGCGTGCTTTCAGCCGGTGAATGGACCACCTGGAGTTCCAGGGCCAGGGACATACTCAAGTCCGATCCGTCCTTCGGCGTCAGTCCCGACAATATTGACCTTTACATGGTCAGGGAACGGCCGGTAAGCATAGAGGAAAAACTCTACAACCAGTTCAAGGCCGAAAAGAATTTTTTTGACCGGGTGTCCACCCTGCGGGACTTTGCCGCCCAAAAGGACGTTGAACCTGATTCGGAGTATTTTACCGAAATGTTCAATTACTTTCTGGTCTACCTCAAGTCCTACAGCCAGGTCAACGAACAGGTCATGGCCTCGTTTCTTCTTGTCAAGGAACTCGCGGGCCGTTTCCCCCACCTGGCCCAGACCTTTCAGCTTAATTTCCTCGACCTTTTCCGTCATGCGGGAGACACGGCCGAATTGTTTGACGGCATCAGGGACACGAAACTCAAGGAAGAATTTCTTCATCATATAAAACTCTTTGTTCCCGAATGGGCCGACATATATATAAAGCTCTTCTCCCATGTGCAGTTAAGCTCCATCATCACCAGCCTCCGCAAGGAAGGCCATGAGCAAAAGCTCGTTGACATGGTGAAGAACTGCTTTGAGAATTACCGGGACAACAAGGAAGCGGTGGTGTGGATATTCAAAAATCTCAAATCTGAAAACTGGTTTGACCGGACAGGGATTACCGCGGAAAAGCAGCTTATCGCCCTCATCCACATTCTTGACCTGAGTTACCGGGATATCGAGAACCACCGGAACACCACCGAAAACCGCAAAACCAACAAACAGGTTTTGACCATACTGTTTAAGGAAAATCTGGTTGATTCCTTTATCGGCGGAGCGGACCAGGATACCATAACCCGCATCTATACCCTCATTGATGATGTAAAGGACCTGGACCCCGCGGAAAAACTCAGGCTGAGAAGCGTCATACTGGACAAATACCCGGATTTCAGGTTCCTCGGCGAAGAGACCGAGAAGGCTGTCATGTCCCGGAATCTGCTTGTTACCATGGGCATGTACACGGAAAAACAAAAGCAGCTTCAACATATTATAGATGTGGAAGTGCCCAATAATTCCAAGGAAATCGCCTTTGCCCTGTCTCTCGGGGACCTCAGGGAGAATGCCGAATACAAGGCGGCAAAGGAAAAGCAGGATATACTCAACTCTACTATAGCCAAGCTCAAGGAGGAGATAGAACGGTCCCAGCTCTTTGATCCCGCTACGGTCAATACCGCCAGGGTATCCTTCGGGACCAGGGTGCTTCTGTCCAATGAAAGCTCGGGCGGTGAGGAAGAATACACCATACTGGGGCCCTGGGAGTCTGATCCGGAAAACAAGGTAATTTCCTACCTTTCTCCCTTCGGAGGGGTTATACTGAATAAGAAGATAGGTGAAACTTTTGATTTTGCCATCAATGACGAGAAAATCGCCTACAAAGTTAAGGGAATTTCCGCGGCTTCATTCTAAAGAAAGGCTGGAAGCGATGATGAAAAAAATACTGACGCTTTGTGTATTGTGTATGGCGCCAGGGGTATTTTCCTGGGGACAGGAACCCATTGACCTGGTAGTGATACTTGATACTTCATCAAGCATGAGTTCCTCATACAATGAGGTAGCGGACTACCTGACCGGTCCCTTCCTCAGGGAACAGCTCCGCCTGGGGGACACTTTTCACCTCATTGCCTTTTCGCGCGCCCCGGCGCTTGAACTTTCCCGGCGCATAGAAGGCCGGGGGGACATTCAGACCATTATAGGCCGTCTTTTGATTCTCTATCCGGTTAATCCCGATACCGACGT
>JAISDF010000216.1 GCA_031265025.1 Spirochaetaceae bacterium | reverse complement strand
GCGCAAAAAAAGAAATTGTAACCACGAACCACACGAACTTGTACATTGACAGTTTCGATTTCGCCCGATTCGTGGTTATTATTTGAGGGGGTAACGGAAGACCCGCAGAGCGGGGCTCGAGTGTAGGGGGCCTGTTACTGCCTCCCAGACGGGGCCTTTATCGGGCCCCACGCCGTATTACATAGTCGCCAGGACGCCCTACGCATTCGCTTGGGCGCTGCCCTCGGGCGGGGGCTGGGCGCTTAGGCGGCTGTTTGCCGGAGGCGGTATGGAAACAGGCCCCCCTTCCCTGTGCAGCCTTTGATTCCTGTAGTATACTAAAAGTTGCTATGAAAGAACTAAAAATACGTCTGGGCGCTCTTGAAAGCGGTGGGCGGGGGCTGTTCTCCGCGGCGCGGCGCGAGGCGCTGATGGAGTTTCATATTCTCAACGACGTAAGGGAAGCGTGCGGTCTTGAGGCCGCGCTCTTTTCCCTCAGGGGCAATGTGGTCCTGGCCGATTTCAGGACAGCCAGGGACCTGGCCGCAAAGCTGAACGGTTCCGTTGGTACGGCAAAGGGTCCGGCGGAGCCGGTCAGGGCGGGGCAGCTTAACGCCATGGGGCTCATAGACGAAATACTCCACTACACGGCATCGCTCTACAGGGAACATATTCAAAAGGACCTTTTTGACTCGGCTCTGCTCAGACTCGACGCGGAGCTGGGCGGAGGAGCCCTTGACGCCCTTCTCGGCGCCTTTGGCGTTTCGTTTCCGCCGGGGGAGGTCTACGCAAAAAAGCGTTCCCTTGCGGACTACCTTGCGGGTTCTACAGGGGGCGAAAGCCACGCGGCCCTGGCGCTGGAAGAACTGCTGCTCCTTGCCCTGGCAAACCTCAATCCGGCTTTTACGCCTTTCAAATTTCTCTTTAATGATACGGCTCTTGCCGAAAAAACCGTATACCCTGAGGCTGTCGAGGCGCTCAAAAACTATCTTGCGTCCCGTCCGCCTTTTGGCCCCCTGGGGCAAAATCTCTGGGACCTGCTCCGCGCTCCGGCCCTTGCCTCTCCGGATTCTCTTGCGGGCCAGCTTGACTATATGCGGAAAAACTGGGGGCTTCTTATAGAACCCTTTATGAAGCGCATCCTTACCGGCCTTGATGTTATAAAAGAAGAAGAAAAGCCGGTTTTCTCAGGGCCCGGCCCGACCGAGGCGTACCGCTATGACGGCGCTGATTTTGAATATGAGCGTTTCAGCCGGGATCAGGAATGGATGCCGCGGACCGTGCTCATGGCAAAGAGTACCCTGGTCTGGCTTTTTCAGCTTTCGCAAAAATACAACAGGGAAATTACCCGGCTTGACCAGATTCCCGGCGAGGAGCTTGACGAGCTTGCCCGCCGGGGTTTTACGGGCCTGTGGCTTATCGGCCTTTGGGAACGGAGCAGCGCGTCAAGGACCATCAAGCAATGGACCGGCAACCCGGAAGCGGCGGCAAGCGCCTACAGTCTTTACGATTACGATATTGCCTCGGAGCTTGGCGGCTGGGGAAGCCTTACCAATCTCAGGGAACGCTGCGCGCGGCGGGGCATCAGGCTCGGTTCGGATATGGTGCCCAATCATACAGGCATAGACAGCCGCTGGATTGTGGAGCATCCTGACTTTTTCCTCCAGCTTCCCTACCCGCCCTTTCCAACCTATGCGTTTACCTGCGGCAATCTTTCGGGCAGGGACGATATTACCGTCCAGATTGAAGAGCATTATTTCAGCCGCAGCGACGCGGCGGTGGTCTTTAAGCGCAGCGACAACAGGACGGGTGAGGCGCGCTACATTTATCACGGCAATGACGGAACTTCCATGCCCTGGAACGATACTGCCCAGATAGACTTTCTCAATCCCGAAGCCAGGGAAGCGGTCATACAAACCATCATAGGTGTCTGCAAGCAGTTTTCGATTGTACGGTTTGACGCGGCCATGACTCTGGCAAAACGCCACATACAGCGGCTCTGGTATCCTGAGCCGGGACACGGCGGCGATATCGCAAGCCGCGCCGAACACGCCATTTCGGGCGATGAGTTTAACCGGCGCATTCCCCATGAGTTCTGGCGGGAAGTAGTTGACCGCTGCGCTGTTGAAGCGCCCAATACCCTGCTCCTTGCCGAGGCTTTCTGGATGATGGAAGGCTATTTTGTCCGCACCCTGGGTATGCACCGGGTTTACAATTCAGCCTTTATGAATATGTTGAAGAACGAAGAAAACGCGAAATACCGCGAAACCATAAAGAACACCCTTGCCTTTGACCCCGAAATACTCAAGCGTTTTGTTAATTTCATGAATAATCCCGATGAGGAAACCGCCGTTGCCCAGTTTGGCAAAGGGGATAAATACTTTGGCATCTGTACGCTCCTTTCAACCATGCCGGGGCTCCCCATGTTCGGCCACGGGCAAATAGAAGGCTTTGAGGAAAAATACGGCATGGAATACCGCCGTTCCTACCGGGACGAAAAACCCGACGGCTTTCTTGTGGGCCGCCATGAGCGGGAAATTTTTCCGCTCCTCAAAAGACGCTGGCTTTTTTCGGGCAGCGCGGATTTTACCCTCTTTGACCTCTACGGCCACGACGGATCGGTAAACGAGAATGTCTTTGCCTACACCAACCGTTCAGGCGATGAGAGGGCACTGGTTCTCTACAACAATGCCTACGAGAGCGCGGCGGGCTGGATAAAACAAAGTTCCACCGCCATACCCCTGAAAGACGGAAGGCGCAAGCAGGACGCGCTTTTCGAGGCCCTGTGCCT
>JAISDF010000203.1 GCA_031265025.1 Spirochaetaceae bacterium | reverse complement strand
CAGGTTTACCAACCGGAGAAAAAAACCGGAAGGCCGATCAAAATAGCCCTGGTGGACTGCGGCGCCAAGGCGAATATACTCCGCTGTCTCCTTGCGCGGCAGCTTGAAGTAATCAGGCTTCCCTGGAACCACGATTTGCGGGACATAGAATACGACGGCCTTTTCCTTTCCAACGGGCCGGGGGACCCAAAGGCATGCGGCAGAACCATAGCGTCTGTGCGCCGGGCCTTTACCCTGGGCAGGCCCATATTCGGAATATGCCTTGGCAACCAGATCATGGCCCTGGCCGCCGGCGCCGATACCTACAAACTTCCCTACGGGCACCGGGGGCAAAACCAGCCCTGCGTGGAAAAGGGAACCAGACGCTGCTATATCACCAGCCAGAACCACGGCTACGCGGTGCGGGGCGAAACCCTCCCCAGGGACTGGGAACCCTGGTTCACCAACAACAATGACGGAACCATAGAAGGCATACGTTCAACCCGTTATCCCTACTCGGCGGTACAGTTCCACCCCGAAGGCTGTCCCGGCCCCCGTGACACCGAATTCCTGATAGACCGCTTTCTTGACCAGGTGCGGGAACACCGCTCGGCGAGGGGGGCCTGACATGACATCCGGCATAAACGATAAACCGAAAAAAGTTCTGGTCCTCGGCTCCGGGGGGCTTAAAATAGGACAGGCCGGGGAATTTGATTACTCAGGCTCCCAGGCTCTCAAGGCCCTCAGGGAAGAAGGCATAGAAACCGTACTGATAAATCCCAATATAGCGACTATCCAGACCAGTGAGGGCATGGCCGACAGGACCTATTTTCTGCCTGTTACTCCGGCCTTTGTAAAACAGGTCATCGAAAAGGAAAAACCCGGCGGCATACTCCTCTCCTTTGGCGGGCAGACCGCCCTGAACTGCGGCGTTGATCTTGAACGGCAGGGCGTGCTCGCCGCCAATCAGGTCAGGGTGCTGGGCACCGGTATCAAAACCATTGAGGACACCGAAGACAGGGAACTCTTTGTAAAGCGCCTTAACGAGATAGGCGCCAAAACGCCGAAAAGCATTGCCGTTCCGGCCAAGGGCAAAAAAGGCGGCGTGGAACAGGCGCTCAGGGCGGCGGAAACCATAGGCTATCCTGTCATGGTGCGCGTCGCCTATGCCCTGGGGGGCTCAGGCTCCGGTATATGCCGTAACGGGAACGAACTCCGCCGCCGCTGCGAAAAGGCCTTCTCCCACGCCCCCCAGGTACTGGTGGAAGAATGGCTCGGCGGCTGGAAGGAAGTCGAATACGAAGTGGTACGGGATATGTACGATAACTGTATCACGGTCTGTAATATGGAAAATTTCGATCCTTTGGGAATTCACACAGGCGAAAGCATAGTAGTGGCCCCGTCGCAGACCCTTACCGATTCCGAATACCACAAGCTCAGGCGCATTGCCATTGACGTTATACGCCACCTCGGCATAGTGGGAGAATGTAATGTCCAGTATGCCCTTGATCCCGAATCAGAGGACTACCGCATCATCGAGGT
The DNA here is from genome assembly GCA_031265025.1 of Spirochaetaceae bacterium. Lineage (GTDB taxonomy): Bacteria > Spirochaetota > Spirochaetia > Treponematales > Breznakiellaceae > JAIRTD01. Next base: position 8,382 of record JAISDF010000203.1, on the reverse strand, counting down.
AAACGCCCGGCTCTCCCGGAGTTCGGCCCTCGCCTCCAAGGCCACAGGCTATCCCCTTGCTTTTGTGGCGGCCAAGCTGGCCCTGGGCTATGCCCTTACCGATATAGAAAACCGCATTACCAGAGTAACCAAATCGTGTTTCGAGCCGGCCCTGGACTACTGCGTGGTCAAGGTTCCCCGCTGGGATCTTACCAAATTCAAACATGTGGATCTCCGCATAGGTTCCGAGATGAAGTCCGTGGGCGAGGTTATGTCCATAGGCAGAAATTTTGAGGAAGCCCTGCAAAAGGCCCTGCGCATGACCGGCATAGGCGCTCCCGGTCTTTCGGCGGACGACAGTCTCTGCGGCGCAAACAGGGACAAAATCAGGGACAGCCTTGCCAAGCCCACGGACCGCCGCGTCTTCATGATATACCGGGCCCTTGCCGAAGGCTGGTCCGTGGACCGCATCCACAGGCTTACCAGGATAGATAAGTGGTTCCTCCATAAAATCGCCGGGGTCCTGGAACTGGAAAAAGAACTGCGGGGCCCGGAAAAGGGAAAGAAAGGCGGACCCTCTCCTGAACTTCTTGCCAGGGCGAAAAAGTACGGATTTTCCGACGGGCGTATCGGAGAGTTTATAGGCCTGAACGAAATGGAAGTCCGGTCCCTCAGGGAAGAATACCGGATACGGCCCGTGGTCAAGCAGATAGATACCCTGGCCGCCGAATACCCGGCAAAAACCAATTACCTTTATATGACCTACGCCGGATCAGGTCCGGGAAGCGCCCATGATACGGCCCCCGCGGGCCGGGGAGTCATGGTCCTGGGCTCAGGCGCCTACCGCATTGGAAGCAGCGTCGAATTCGACTGGTGCTGCGTCAACGCGGTCGAGACTGTCCGTAAGCTGGGCCGCTATTCCATCATGGTCAACTGCAATCCCGAAACAGTTTCTACCGATTACGATATGTGCGACAGGCTCTATTTTGAAGAACTGTCCCTGGAACGGGTGCTTGATATTTACGAACTTGAGCGGCCTGACGGCATCATGCTTTCCATGGGCGGCCAGATTCCCAACAACCTGGCCACCGGGCTTTACTCTGCCGGAGTGGTGATCTACGGAACCAGGCCCCAGTCGATTGACATGGCCGAGGACAGAAACAAATTTTCGGCGCTCCTTGACAGGCTCAACATAGAGCAGCCCGAATGGAAGGAGCTTACCGATTTTGCCGGGGCCAGGGACTTCGCCGCCCAGGCCGGCTACCCTGTCCTGATACGGCCGAGTTATGTGCTTTCAGGCGCGGCGATGAATGTGGCCTGGGATGACGAGAGCCTCGAAGTATTCCTCAGGGCTGCCGCCGATGTCTCGGCGGAACACCCTGTAGTCATCTCCAAGTTTATCGAGAATTCCAAGGAAATCGAAATCGACGCCGTGGCCTCCAGAGGCGAAATACTCTTTGACGCCATAACCGAGCATGTGGAAAACGCCGGCGTTCATTCGGGCGACGCCACGGTGGTACTTCCCGCACAGAGGCTTTATATAGAAACCATAAGGAAAATACGGAAAATCAGTTCCGAGATCGCCAGGGCCCTTGATATTACCGGACCCTTCAATATCCAGTTTCTCGCCCAGCGCAACAAGGTCAGGGTTATTGAATGTAACCTCAGGGCCAGCCGGAGTTTTCCCTTCTGTTCCAAAATAAGCCGCGTCAACATGATTGAGATGGCGGCGCGGGCCATGCTCGACGAAGCCCCGCAGAAGGCCCCTTCTTCGGCGCTGGACCTTGAATGGGTCGGCGTCAAGGCCGCCCAGTTCAGCTACTCAAGGCTCCACGGCGCCGACCCTGTATCGGGTGTGGAAATGGCCTCTACCGGCGAAGTCGGCTGCATAGGCTCCGACCTTAACGACGCCTTTCTCAAAGCCCTGCTCTCGGTAGGCTACCGTATGCCGAAAAAACGCATACTCCTTTCAACAGGACCTATTGAGGACAAGTTGAATTTTCTTGACTCGGCCCGCAAGCTCACCGGTATGGGCTTCGAACTCGTCGCGTCCAGGGGAACGGCAAAATTCCTGTCTTCCAACGGCGTGGCGGTCAAGGCCCTCAACTGGCCCCTTGAGTCCAGGGAGCCTAATATCGCCGGATTCATCAAAAGAGGCGAGGTTGATCTGGTCATCAACATACCCAAAAACAACCGGGAGACCGAACTCAAAAACGACTATATCATACGCCGCATGGCCGTTGATTTTGACATCCCCCTCTTTACCAACATACGGGTGGCCAAGCAGTTTATAGACGCCTTGGCCTATGAAAGGGACAAGGGGCTGGAAATAAAGGCCTGGGAAGACTACGGGCATCCCGAACGCGCTTCCTAACGTATGGTAAAGCGCAGGGGATAACGGTAGCGCACGGCCACGGGAATTCCATTGGCCTCGGCGGGTATGCCTATCAGCCCCTCAAAGGCCCTGATTGCCGCCTGGCCGAAACCCCGGCCCGGAGGGTCTTCCCTGAGTATGGTAATCCTCCGCACCGTCCCGTCCCTGTCCACAAAGAGTTCGAGGTATACAAGCCCCTCTATATTGAAGCGCAGCGCCTGGGGCGGATAGTTGAGCCTGCTCCGTATCGCGTCATGCGCAAAGGAAGGGGGCTTTGAGACCCGGTACATAGGAAGATACTCAACGCCGGCTTCTCCGCCCCCCCCTGAAGACGAACCGGGACCGCCCTCGCCCTCCATCGCGGTTTCAGCTAACGTGATTTCAGAAGACGTTTCAGGCCCTTGCTGTCCGGGTCCGCTGATACGCTGGAGGCCGGGGCTATCCCCAGCCTCCGGGAGAGGCCCAGGGGAAGGAAGCGTCTCCTCAGGCGCCGCCTGTGCTGTCTCCTTTGGCGCGCCCTGAAACGTATCACCCTGTAGCGTATCAGGGGAAAGGAGCGTTTCTCCAATGTCGGTGAGCTTCATGACGATGCCGGCCTCCCCTCCGCTTTTGACAGCGGCTGTTCCTATCGTAATGACAGGGGAAAAAAGCAGAACCAGATGAAGGGCCAGGGCCGCGGCAAAGAAGGCCGGGAGGCGCTTTCTCTCTGTCATGGCCTAGCCGTCCTTTACCACAAAGCTCACCGCCCGGTACTGGAGGCGCTGCAGCACGGCGATTACACCCTGGACATGCGTAAAGGGCGTATTCCTGTCCGCTATGATATGAACCATGGTCCCCGGGGCGGTAACGTAAAGCCCGGCCAGGGCAAGCTCTATGTCCCCAAGGGACGCGGGAACTCCGTTGAGACTGGACGCGCCTGTCCTTTCTATCCATATCTCAAAGTTCCGCCCGCCGTTTACCCGCGCGGCCGTCTCCGCCTCAGGGTACTCAATCCCCGGTTTCCTCCGGTAATTCATCAGGGATACCAGCATGATAAATATAAGAAGCAGAAAAGCCACGTCGGACATGGCGTTTAACGGGATAAAAAAAGCCCGCCTGGGCCGTCTTAATTTCACGGTGAGGCCCTCCCCCCGGCAAAGGAGAAAGACTGGACCTCAAGCCTCCGGGCAAGCTCCACAAAGGAGACCACTTCCTGCCAGGGGGCAAGGGGATCGACGTCCAGAACCAGAACAAGGCCGGGGCGGGAAGCAACGGAAGCGGCGATGATGCTTTCAGCCTCCCTCCGGTTCCTTTCGAGGCCGTCCAGAAAAAGCCGCCCTTCCCTGTCAAGGCGGAAACGGAGGACTTCGTCTTGCGGTACAGGGCTTACCGGGTCCCTTGACGAGAGGTCCAGCGGAAAACCCCTGTTGACGGTAAAACCGGCGATAACAAGAAAATAAATGATGAGCAGAAAGGCCAGGTCGCTGAAAGCGGCGTTTTCCCCCGCGCCCGCCCTTTTCGGCCGCCGCAGGTTCATGACCTGAGAGCCAGATCAATAATCAGATTGGAACAGGTCTTTTCCGTCTCGGCGGCGAATCTGTCAACCACATGGGAAAATACAGAATGGAAGACCATGGCCGTTATGGCTATCACCAGGCCAAAGACCGTGGTAATAAGGGCTTCGTAAATGCCGTTGGCCACAATCCGCGCATTGACCTCCGACGCCTCGGCAATGGACTTAAAGGCCGCTATCATGCCCGACACGGTTCCCAGAAAGCCTGTAAGGGGGGAAAGGGAACCAAGGGCCGTAAGGAAATTAAAGCCGTTCTCAAGGGAATTGACGCAGCCAAGGGCTTCGGCCTCGACAGCCTTTTCCATAAGGTCAGCGGAAAGGGACGCGCGCCTGACCATGACAAGGAGCACGCGGGCGCCCATGCGGCGGCCTGAAAGCCCCGAAAGCCAGGCTTCGGCCTCGCCCAGGCTTCCTTCTTCAATATAAATCTTGAGTTTTTCTTCCAGATCATCCATGCGGAGATTGTGGTACAGGAGGTACGCGGCGCGCTCGCAGACTATGGCAACCGTGGCAACGGAAAAAAAGAGCAGGGGCCACATAAAAATCCCGCCCAGGCGGAACAATTCAAGAAACGTGAAGGCCTTTGTTTCCATATATTCCTCAGGGTTCTGAAACCGGCTCTGCCTTGTGAAATTTTGCCCTGTACTCGGGGACCTCAATCATGGGCGGCCTTTCCTCGGACGGTATGGCGGTACGGACCACGGTATGGGATCCGTTCTTCTGTTCAAGGGCTATGTGGACCGTCTCAAGGGCCTTGAGCAGTTCCACCATGCCGTACTTTTTCCCCCTGGACAAAAAGGTATTGAGTATGCCGTAGGCCATTTTGCTCAGGGCGGCGATAGTCTGGTTCCGGTGTATGCGCATATCAAGGTCAACCTGGGCCAGGGCCTCTATGCCTTCGAGCCGCAGTATGTCAAGCAAATTGCCCAGTTCGACACCGTAGCCTACCGAAAAGGGAAGCCGCTCCAAAAGTTCACGGCGTCCGGCGTATTCGCCTGAAAGGGGCTGTACCAGCCGGGCCAGTTCAGGATAAAAGAGGGAGAAGAGGGGCCTCACCAGTATCTCCGTTACCCTCCCCCCTCCTGACGGCACAATGGCGCCTGACGAGCGTATGGGCCTTTCGTAGAAAGCCTTTACATAGGAAACCTTGTCATACTCAAGGAGGGGACCGAGGAGGCCGTATACAAATTTGGGGGCGATGTTGGAAATATCGGCGTCCACCCAGACAATGATGTCGCCTTCAAGGGCGTAAAGGCTCTTCCAGAGATTCTCGCCCTTGCCCTTATAGGTCCCGTATTTCGGCAGTATGGTCTTTGAGGTAAAGACCTTCGCGCCGAAACGTTCGGCGACCTTCCTGGTATTGTCTTTGGAAGAAGAATCTATGACGGCGATCTCGTCAAGAAGCGGATAGCGGTCCATAAGTTCTGTGCGTATAACGAGGATTTCCTTGCCTATGGTGCTTTCCTCGTTAAGGGTGGGAAAGGCCAGGGATATTTTAAGGTTTTTTTCTTCCTTGAGGCCCACAAGGCGGCGTATATCCTGAAAGCGTGAATGATGCCAGGTGCGCTCAAGAAGACTGTCTCCGGCGTTCATGCCGCGCCTCCCTCACCGGAGGCCCCAAAGGAAAGACCGGTGGAAAGGGACCTGACAAGAGCCTCCAGCAAAAGCCTTCCCTTTTCTATTGAAGCTATCTCTACCCTGTCCCGCCGCAGCCCTGTCCTTCCCTGGGCAAGGCCGATGGACAGGGCCGGAATACCCTGAATCGAAAGATAGGCCGAAGGATCGGAACCCAAATACTGGCTGATTTTTATATGCTGATCCCTCATGTGGTTAAGCACAAGTTTTGACAGGGCCGAGTCTACTTCCCTGTTGCCGACCGGAACAAAGGACACTATTTCCACCGTTACCTTTACCCCCTGGACCTGGGCCGAATTCGCCGTGGCTGTGGCGGTCTTCATGGCCATCTCAAGAAAAGTGGCGTCCGAGGATTCCAGTTCCAGTTCTATGAGCCCTTCTGACGGAAACCTCCCGAAACCATCGCCGGTTTCCACCCTGCGTATATGACAGTGGGTCGTCCGTTCCGAATCCCAGGTAATGCCCGACAGGTTTTTCGCTATGCCTATCACCGTATCGACCACCTGGTCCGGCGCGTCCCATCCGGCTTCCTCGCTGCCCTGCTCCACATGCACCCGTATACGATAGGCGCCTTCAAGATTATCCGCCAGGCGGCCAAGGGTAAAGCCCCTGAGACCCAGGGCGGCACAGGGCCGGTACACAGGATCGTCAGCAATAGTCCCGAACACATCACCCTCAGGATCGTCAAGGGACCGGGCAAGAAAAAGCAGCAGTATATCCCGGCCGGCGGAAAGACGCCCCGAGACTATCCCCTCGGCAAGGGACAAGAGGGCGACGGCGCCGAGCACGTCGGCAAGCCCCGCTCCGGCGGCAAAAACGGCGTCCACGTCGGAGATGCTTTCCAGCGAATGCCAGCGGGAAGAACCAAGGTTGGTAAAGAGAAGCAGGGGCGGCCCGTCACCCGTTTCAGGGGAACGGAGCCGGGAAAGTATATTGCCCTGCTCATCCACATGGGAAGCAAGACCCAGGACGTTTAAGCGTTCAAGAATAAAAGCCGCCCTGGGTTCCTCCCTGCGGGTAGGAGACGGGATTTCAGCAAGCCTGAGGGCGTCAGAAAGCATGCGGTCCGCCAGAGGAGACAGGGGCGAGCGCCTGCCCTGACGTATCCGGGACGCCTTGCCCGAAAGGGTGTTGAAACCCAGCCCTATTACCTTTCTAAGCTCTGATATAATATTCACTCCGTTTATTGTACCATAAAACCGCGAAAAAAACAATTTTTTAACGGAAGCTGCTTCAAAACTTCAATTTTGGGAATCCGGGACATTTTCAGGCGGCGCGGAATGGGATATAGTCATAAATGTGGGAAAAAAGCCGTCCCGGACCGTTAAAATCGTCCCGCCCGCCGATTTTGAAGGGAAAATTCGCCCTGAACTCATACGGGGCGGCGCTATTCAGCGTCATGCCATGGCGCGGGACGCCCCTGACGACAGGCGTATCAGCGCGCGTTTTTATAACCGCATGGCCAACGAGCTTGGCGGGGACTTTTACCGCCTCCAGTTTATAAAGGAAGACCTCTGCCTTGCCGGTTGTTTTGATGTCGCGGGAAAAAATATCTCGGCAGCCCTGGTCGCCTCGGAGCTGGCCGCGTTCTTTGAAACCGTAAAGTTCTTCAAGGTGAAGGCCAGGGCCGGCGCCGTCAACAGCGGTCTTAACGCCCTTGTCCGGGCCCTCTGCCCTGAAGAAATTTTCGTCGCCGCTGCCCTGGTGTACGCGGATTTCAAAAACCAGCGCCTCGAAATACATAACTTCGGCTTTCCGCCCGTATACGTCTTTACGGGAACGGACAGCCTCCTCGCGGTTCCGGCTTCGTACCCCCCTCTGGGCATAGAAGAAAACCCCGGCGCGAAAAAAGGCTTTGTCATGCCCCTCAAAAAGAAGCTCCGCGCCGCGCTTTTTTCAGACGGCCTCATTGACATGAAAAACCCCCGGGGCGTTTCCTACGGCATGGACCGCTGCCTTGGCCTGCTTAAAGCATTACACCGCGAGGCAGACTTTGACGCCGCCATAGCAGCCGAAATACGGCGCTGGTGCGGAAAGGTCGCGCCAAGGGATGACATCACGGTTGGGGAAATATGCGTCACAGGCACATGATGCTCAATACACCCGGTGGCCGGATATTACACCGAAGCCCAGGCGGCCCTCAGGGAAGCCCTGGGCTACGACCACCGCGCGGAAAACAGCCGCGGCCTCGGCACGGACTGACCATAGGCGACATATACGCCAGGACCGGCGCATGAAAGCCCGGGGAAAGGATTCTCCGGGCAAATCCCGGACCACTGTAAGCATGATGATGTCGTACGAAGAACCATTGGCTATACTCGTTTGGCTGGATTTTCTTTTGACGCATTACATACGACAAGAACCACAAGCGTTTTTTTACAAAATATAAAAAATATTTCAAAAAATATTTACATTTCTTCCTATCTGTGATATGCTAGTACCTAAGATTTGTAAGTATATTGTGGAATCAGGATATACTATACGATTTCTTATAGAGGATATTCGGGAGTATTGTTCGGAATGATATTGCGTAATTCTTTGTGTTATAACGAATTACCCCCATCCCATACACATCTGTATAGTGGAATCACCACGGAACCAGCCCTGTATACGGCAAAAAATACAAATCTCGAGCTTGCTCAGGAGGTATTACATGTATGAAAGAAAATAGGTCTGATATTTTTGCGGAATTTGAGACTCAGGGTATAAGAAAGGAGGAAAATTTATGTCTGCATTAGGTATTATCGGACTACTTATCAGCTTGGCGTTTATCATCTTTGCCGCATACAAGGGCTGGCACATTATGCCGGTGTCGCTGATCGGCAGTCTCATTGTCATCCTT
>JAISDF010000192.1 GCA_031265025.1 Spirochaetaceae bacterium | reverse complement strand
ACGATATGCGGGAGGCGATGAACGCCGGGGCCGACAAGGTGTCGGTGTGCACGTCGGCGCTGAATAATCCGCCGCTGCTTTCCGAAATGGCCAGGGCCTACGGAAGCCAGTGCGTGGTGCTTTCGATAGACGCCAAGCGCGCCGGGCAGGATGAGAACGGCAGGCCGCTGTGGCGCGCCTTTGCCAGGGGCGGCAGGGAAGACACCGGAAGGGACGCCCTGGCCTGGGCGGTCGAGGCGGTTGAGCGGGGCGCCGGGGAAATACTGCTCAATTCGATAGACTCGGACGGAACCGGCGGAGGCTATGACAGGGAACTCACCAGGGCTGTCCTGGCCGCTGTTCCTGTTCCGGTCATCGCGTCGGGAGGCGCGGGGTCCCTCGAACAGATAGCTTTTATACTTGAGGGCGACCAGGGCGCCGACGCCGCCCTGGTGGCTTCAATGCTGCACTTTGGCCGGACTTCAATACGGGAAATAAAACAACATGTTGAATCAAGAGGCGTGCTTGTACGCTGGGAGGAAACAGTATGGTGATAGCGTCAATAGACATTCAGGGCGGCAAGGTTGTTCAGCTTAAACAGGGAACGGAACTCATGCTCAGGCGCGACAACCCTGAGGAGCTTATACGGGAGTTTGACCGTTATGGTGAAGTGGCGGTCATTGATCTTGACGCCGCCTTGGGAACGGGGAACAACGAAGAGCTGATAAGGCCCCTGTTCCGCCTTGCCCAGTGCAGGGCCGGCGGCGGCATACGGAGCGTTGAAAAGGCCCGTGAGCTTGTGAGCATGGGCGCGGCGAAAATCATCACCGGTTCGGCGGTGTTCAGGGACAGGTCGAAAAAAGGCGCCGGAAGCGGGGGAGGCGAATTTGCCCCGCAGTTTGCGTGGCTTAAAGAGCTTGCCGCCGCTGTAGGCCGTGAGCGGATTATCGTTGCCATTGACGCCAGGAACGGCGAGATCACCGTTGACGGCTGGAAGACGCCTACCGCGCTTCCTCTGGTCGAAACCGCCAGGGTCCTTGAACCCTATGTGTCCGAATTCCTTTTTACCTGTGTTGAACGGGAAGGAACCATGACCGGCATTGACTTTGACCGCGTGCGGGAACTAAAGGCGGCCTTGTCCGTGAGCCTTACGGTCGCCGGAGGCGTTTCTACCCTGGAGGAAATCAGCGCCCTGGCGAAACTCGGCTGCGATGTGCAGATAGGCATGGCCCTCTATACCGGAAAAATACGGCTTCCTGACGCGTTTGCCGTTTCCCTCAACTGGGAGAAAGCGGCCGGTGCGGCTAACGCGGCGGGTGTGCCTAACGCGGCGGGTGTGCCTAACGTGGCCGCGGGAGACGCCAAGCAAGGCCATCCCGCGCAAGGCCCGGCGCTGCTGCCGGTGATAGCCCAGGCGGTCGACGGCCAGGTCCTTATGACCGGCTTTGCCGACAGGGAAGCCGTAACCGAAACCTTCCTGAGGGGAAAGCTCTGTTTTCACAGCCGCACACGAAACAAACTCTGGATGAAGGGCGAAACGTCGGGCAATACCCTTGAGCTTCTGCGCATCAGGGCGGACTGCGACCGGGACGCCCTGCTTGCCACTGTGTCGCCCCAGGGTCCTGTCTGCCACACCGGGGCGTACACTTGTTTCGAGACAGGCCGCGCCTATACCTGGGAACTGCTCCAGTCCATCATAGCCGGGCGTTTCACGAATCCCGTCCCCGGTTCCTATACGGCGACTCTGGATGACACTCTTGTGCGGGAAAAAATTATGGAAGAAGCCCGGGAAGTCTGCGAGGCCAAGACCCATGACGAAGTTGTCTGGGAAGCCGCCGACCTGCTTTTTTTTCTGACGGCGCTCATGACCAGAGAAAAGGTCAGCGTGAAAGAAGTGCTCGCCGAGCTTGACCGGCGTCACAAGAAGTAAGGCTATGAGCGTATACTGGAACAGTCTGGTAAGGGGGCTTTCGCCCTATGTGCCCGGCGAGCAGCCCAGGGACAGGAAATTCATCAAGCTCAACACCAATGAAAATCCCTATCCGCCGCCGCCCGGAGTCATCAGGGCGATAGAGGAGGCCGCCGGAGCGGAACTCAGGCTCTATCCCGATCCTTCCTGCACCCTGCTCCGGGAAGAGGCCGCTTCGTTTTTCGGCGTAAAACCGGAACAGGTTTTTGCCGGCAATGGATCGGACGAGGTCCTTGCCTTTGCCTTTGCCGCGTTCTTTGAGCCCGGCGCAAAGCCCGTACTGTTCCCCGATATCAGCTATAGCTTTTACCCGGTCTACGCCCGGTTCTGGAATCTTCCTTCGCGGACCGTTCCGCTGAAAGAAGATTTTTCGATTGACTGCCGGGATTATTTGATTCCCTCGGGCGGCGCGGTCATAGCCAATCCCAACGCGCCCACAGGCCGTGGCCTTCCTGTCCGGGACCTCCTCTCCATAGCCGAATATATGGAGCGGGAGTTTGCGGCAAAAGGCGGGGACGACGCGCCGCTGTCTGACAGGAAGGAGCCGGTTTTGATTATCGACGAGGCCTACGCGGCCTTTGCCGGGGAGGAGGACGCTGTCTCCGCCGTTCCGTATATTGACACCCATCCCAATATACTCGTTGTGCATACCCTTTCCAAATCGGCTTCCCTCGCGGGGCTCAGGATTGGCTTTGCCATAGGCAGTGAGGAACTCATCGAAGGGCTTTGCCGTGTTAGGGATTCTTTCAATTCCTATACCCTGGACCGCCTTGCCCAGGCCGCCGCCGCGGCCGCGTTTAGGGAGAAGGCCTATTATGATGAAGCGAACCGAAAAATCATCGTTACGCGAAACCGGGTAAGCGCAGTCCTTGCGGACATGGGTTTCAGTGTGATTCCTTCCCAGGCGAATTTTGTTTTTGTGCGCCACCCCAAAAAAAGCGGAGATGAGTTTTTTGCCTGTCTTAAAGGGCGGGGCATACTGGCAAGGCACTTTAACACGGGCCGTACCGCCGATTACCTCAGGGTAAGCATAGGAAGCGACGCGGAAATGGACGCCTTTCTTGAAGCCTGCCGAGGAGAAAATCCATGAAGCTGATTGGTCAGGGGGAATTTGACGCCTACTGGAAAGAGTTCCAGCCCTTGTCCATGGACGGGGAAGCTGACAAGGCGGCCGGGGAAATCATCAGCGCCGTAAGACGCGAGGGAGACGCCGCCGTCAGGCGCTATGCGGCCCGCTTTGACAGGGGCCTCCCCGAAAGGTTTGAAATCCCCTTCGCCCTGGCGGAAGAAGCCTGGGCTTGGCTGGAAAAAGAGGACGGCGCGCTTTCAGACGCCCTTGCCCTTGCCGCCGGCAATATACGCCGCTTTGCCCTCAGGCAGAAAGACCAATTCCGCGATTTTGAATATGAATGCGCGCCGGGAATTCTTGCCGGTCAGAAGGTCATTCCCGTGGAAAAGGCCGCGGTGTATGTTCCCGCGGGACGCTTTCCCCTCATATCCTCGGCGCTCATGGGCCTTGTGCCGGCCCTGAGCGCCGGAACAGGGGAAGTCATTCTTGCCTCGCCGCCCCTCGAAGACGGCCTCCCCGACAGGCGCATACTCGCCGCGGCATTTGCCGCCGCCTCGGTATGCCGGAGCGCTGCTGATGGTTTGCCCGGTAACGCGGAATGTGGCGCCGCTTCCGGCCGTCTCAGGATTTTTGCCCTGGGCGGGGCACAGGCCATAGCGGCGCTGGCCCTGGGAACCGAAAGTGTCCCCAGGGTTGACCTCATTACAGGCCCCGGAAACAAGTATGTGGCGGCGGCAAAACGCCTTCTGTCGGGAGAAGTGGGCATAGATTTTATCGCCGGACCCACCGACGTGCTTGTTATCGCGGATGATACAGACGCCTCCGAAGCAAAACTCATCGCGGCTGACCTTCTTGCCCAGGCCGAGCATGACGCCGACGCCCGCGCCCGCCTCCTTGTCCCTCACAGGACCCTTGCCGCGAAAGTTATGGAAGAACTGGAAAAACAGCTTGCTTCCCTTGCCACTTCCGCCACAGCCAGAGCTTCTCTTGACCGTGGCGGACTCATTATCATTTACGACACCAAAGAAGAAGCCCTGCGCATCGCCAATACCATAGCCCCTGAACACCTTGAACTACAGGTGAAGGACAGCCGGGAGTGGATTCCCCATCTCCGCAATTTCGGTTCCCTGTTTATAGGAAAAGAAAGCGCCGAAGTTTTAGGCGATTATTCGGCGGGCATCAACCACACCCTCCCCACATCAGGCGGCGCCCGTTATTCAGGGGGACTCTCGGTGCGTCATTTCCTCAAGACCCCCACCACGCTCAGGGCCGCCAAAGGCTCCGAAGCTGTCCGCAGGGCCGCCGAAATCATAGCCCGCGCCGAAGGCCTCAGCGGCCACGAGGCCAG
>JAISDF010000154.1 GCA_031265025.1 Spirochaetaceae bacterium | reverse complement strand
CTTGACGCATGGGCGGACCTCATGTCGGAACTTCTCTCTCCCTGACAGGGCCGGATATGAAATCCTTACGGGCCCCGTTCCACGCGCTTGTTCCCGCTTTGCTTCCCCTGGGGGTCCTGTTCTTTGCTTTTATCCTCCCCTACGGCGCGGCCCTGGGCAGGGCCTTTGCGGGGGGGGGAGGCGCGTTTCTCCTTGAACTATGTACCGATGCCCGTATACAGCGGGTCATTGTCTTTACGGTAAAGCAGGCGTTTTTAAGCACCCTTACCGCCCTTGCCCTCGGGCTTCCAGGCGCGGTCATCATGGCTTCTTCATCGGGAAAGGGGCGGGCCGTGCTGAGAACCCTGACGGCGCTTCCCTTTGCCATGCCGTCAATACTGGTGGTCTTGGGCTTTGTGCTTTTCTTCGGCAACGCCGGCTGGATAAACCGCCTTATAGCCTTCATAAGCGGAAAACCCGAAGGACCCTTCCGCATACTCTACAGGCCGCTGGCGGTCATACTGGCCCACGGTTTTTATAACTTCCCCCTGGTCATACGCCTTGCCGGGGACAGCATGACCAGGGCAAGGAAGGCGTTTCTGCCCCCGGCGTCGAGCCTGGGCGCCCCTCCCCTTCTGGCGGCCCTGACCGTGCTTTTCCCGCTTACCCTGCCGTCTCTGTGCGCCGCGGCCCTGCTTGCCTTTCTCTACAGCTTTACCAGCTTCGCGGTGGTGCTTGTCCTCGGCGGCGGCCCCGGCGCGAGTACCCTGGCCGTGGAAATATACCGCTATGCCCGGATAAGCCTGGAATTCGACAAGGCCGGGGTTCTGGCGCTGACCGAAACCGTCATTGCCGTACTGGTGTTTTGCCTCTATCTTCTTTGCGTGAAAAAAGCCGGGCGTTCCGGGGAATACGGGGAGCCGGAGCGGGACATACAGGCCCCCCGGAACAGGCTGCCCGGCATTGTCTACGGCATACTGATTTTCCTTGTGGTCATAGGACCCCTCCTCTCCATTCCTCTTGAATCGCTGCTCTACCGCGCTTCCCGGGCGGCCCCTCCCCTTCTGTCAGCGCGCTACTGGCTGAGCCTCGGCAAAACCATAGCCTTTGCCTGGGGCCGCTCCATGCTGCTGGCCCTGGGTTCGGCTACCCTGGCTACGGTGCTTGCCCTCTCCGCCGCCTTTGCCCTGAGGGAAAGCAACAGAAACGCCGAACACGGAAAGGGCGGCAAAACAGGCCTCGTCATCAGGGCCGTCATGGTTTCGCCCCTGGTTTCTTCGGGCGTGGTGCTGACCCTGGGCTGGATTGTCCTGTACGGAACGCGCGCGCGTTCCCTTGCCACCGTCTTCCTCATACACAGCGTCGCCGCCCTGCCCTTTGCCTTCAGTTCCCTTGAGGCAGGGCTTTCCTCACTGCCAAAGAACATCATGAACGCCGCCGAGGCTTACGGGGCCGGACCCCGCAGGAGCCTTGTTACCGTGGCCCTGCCCGTAATGCTGGGCCACATACGTTCCGCCTGGGGACTCTCGGCATCTTTAAGCCTTGGGGAACTCAACGCCCTCCTTATGCTGGGCATACGTGATTTTGAAACCCTCCCCCTCTTTATCTACCGGGCCGCCGGAGCCTACCGCTACGGCACCGCCTGCGCCGGCGGCACCGTGCTCATCGCAAGCTGCTTTGCCGCCCTCCTGCTCTCCGAAGCCGGAGCTTCCCAAAGGGGGAACAGCAAAAAACCGGAGAACAACCATGGCTCTTGAAATCCGCGGCCTTGAAAAACAGTACGACGGCTTTACCCTTTCCCTTGATCTCAGCGTGGCGGACGGGGAAACCCTCATACTCGCCGGTCCCTCGGGCTGCGGCAAAACCACCGCCCTCAACCTCATAGCCGGGCTTAGCGCGGCGGATCGCGGCAGCGTCATTGCCGGGGGCACGGAGCTTTCGGCCCTTCCCGCCTGGAAGCGCAACATAGCCGTGGTATTCCAGGACCTGGCCCTTTTCCCCCATCTGGACGCCGGAGACAATGTAGGCTACGGCCTCTTTATCCGGGGCGTGGGGAAGCGGGAAAGGCGGCGCATAGCCGGGGAAAAACTTGCCCAGGTAAGGCTTCCCGGCTTTGAGAGGCGGCGCATAGCCACGCTGTCGGGGGGGGAAAAGCAGCGGGTCGCCATTGCCAGGGCCCTTGCCATGGAACCGGCGGCCCTGCTCCTTGACGAACCCTTCTCAAGCCTTGACGCCCCGCTCAGGCGCGAACTGCGGGAAGAATTCCTTTACATACGAAAGGGCGCCCCCTTCCCCTGCGTGTTTGTTACCCACGACCGGGAAGAAGCCGCCATGCTCGGCGACCGCATAGCCCTCATGGACAGGGGCCGTATTATCGAGACAGGCGCGGCGCGGAAACTTTTTCTCGAACCCGAACACGCGTTTACCGCCCGCTTCTTCGGCTTCGGCCAGGTTCTTCCCTGTACGGTAAGGGAAGAACAGGGACAGAGCTGCCTTGCCGATACGCCCCTTGGCCCCCTTGCCATCAGGGGAAGGCCCGTTCACAAGGAGGCGCTGTTTTTCGTACCCCGCGACGGGATATACCCGGCCGGACAGACAGGCGGGACGGGCGCTGAGGCCGGCAAAAAAACGATTACGGCGCTTTTCAGGCGTTCGGTCTTTGAGGGAAACAGGATGATACTGATAGTCGAACTCCGGGGCGGCGTTCTTTTTCCCGTTGAGGAGAAAGAGAGAATCCCCCTTCCCTCCCCGGGCGAAGCGATAAGCCTGGAACTTGACGAGGCCGCGCTGAAATTCCTTTTACCTTGAAGGAACGGCGGCGTCTGGCCGGGTTCAAGGCGGAAGAAAGCCGCCGAACAGTACCTCGAAAAGGCCAATGAGACCGCCCAGTATGGCGCCGAAAAGGTCTATCCATTTGAACTTGTCGGCCATGATGCCGAGAATCATCTTTTCGACCTCAAGCATGTCGAGAGAGTCTATTTTCGCGGCGACAATGGTTTTTATATCAAGGGAAGCGAGTATGGCGTCGGCCCGTTTCTTTGTCCCTCCGAGCAGGGCGCCGGTAATCCGCCTGTCCATCGCGGCCTTCCTGTCCTTGTCAAGGCCAAGCAGGCCCGCAAGATTGTCCTGCCGGTGCGCGCGAAAAAAGGCGTCCAGAGCCAGGGCCATGGCTGTTTCGTCCCCGGCCTTGCGGCGCAGCAGCGAACTCAGGAGCCCGGCCGCTTCCTTCTCCCCCAACGCCTCTCCGGGATTCCCAGGCGGGGAAGAGGCAAAGAACCTGAGCAGGAAGGCAAGCGCCTCGCCGCTGTCCGTATCGAGAAAAGCCGCAAGGGGGGCTTCAAGAAAGGCCCCGGAACCTTCGCTGTTTTTTTCAAAAAAATCAGAAACATGACCGCGGAAAAACACGCCGGCCCGTTCCCGCGTCTCCGCGTCTTCAAGGCTCTTTTCAATCTGGTTTATAAGATCATCGACTATTTCCCCCATTCTTTCGCTGAGGGTTCTGTCGTACTGGCCCGCCGAAATGAAAAAACGCTGCAGGGCGTTGAGCTTGAGTATCGCGCCGGAAAGAAAAATCCTCCCCTGGGTTTCGAGTTCGGCGTGGACCTCGCCGCTCCGGAGCAGCGCTATGAGGGAACGGACCGCGGCCGGGTAATGCCGCCTGAACAAAGAAGCAAGGGCATCGGAAAACGTTCCGCTCCCGAAACCGGACGCGGCAAGCCCGGCCAGCTTTTGTACAAGCAGGGCGGATTTTTCCTCGCCAAGGGCGGCCCGCAGGGTTTTTCCCCGGCTTTTTGTCATAAAGGCCGAACAGAGCGAAAGGGCGGCCTCATCCACAAGGGGCGAATCAAGGGCCGGCCGTATGAGGCGGGCAAGGAAACGGGCGGCCTCCGAGCTGCCCGTTTCCTGTTCGGGCACAAACCAGGGGTTGCTTTCAAGCGGGCGGGACAAAAGGCCCTCGCTTGCCAGGGAAACCAGGTTGAACATGGGTCCACGGAATTCAGCGTCGTCGAGGCGCTTCCGCAAAAGTTCCCCGGTAAGGAGGTGCTTTTCGGTCATGGCGCCTATGCTCAGGGCAAGGGCGTGCCTTTCCCGGGGCAGTATGCCCGGCGTAAAGGGAAGGCGCAGGCCGAAGACGCGGATCTCCCTGAGGGGCCTGAAAAGCATTTTGATGGCAATTACATTGGTAATAAAACCTATCAAAGCCCCGGCAAGGGGGGGTATGAACCACCTGACAGGGATGGCGGGAAAACCGGGCATCTAGGAAAGCAGCTCCGCGGCGGTTTTGGCCCGGGATTCGTTGTCGTAAATCTGTATATTGCTTTCCTCAAGCCAGCCCCGGTAAACGCCCTCAACAAATACCCAGGGTACGCCCTCGCCGTTTGTCCGCACCAGAAGCCTTTCCAGAACCCGCACGATGGAACCCCGGCGCACATAGCCCTGGGACGGCGCGCCGCTCCTGGGTTGGTCAAGGACATGGGTATAGGAAACGATGATCACCCCGTAGCCTATAAAATCCCTGGACAGGATGGGGCTGGCCGGAAGAACAATGGGTTTTTCCCTGACGCGCTCGCCGCAGGAACCCAGTACAAAAACCAGCGCCGCCACAACTATCCCTTGACCAGTCCGCGGTGAATGCCCTACTCTCATTATGGTGAAAAATATACCCCTTTTTGCCTTCTTAGTCATCCTGTTTTTATATACACCTCTCTACGGCGATACCGGAACAGCGGAGCGGAACCCGCCCCAAGACCCGCCTCCCTCAGGCCATATATGGTCTTTGGGCTTCAAGAGCGGCGTACTGTGGGG
>JAISDF010000149.1 GCA_031265025.1 Spirochaetaceae bacterium | reverse complement strand
GTCGTAGAGCTGATATTTCGCCGATGACGAACCGCAGTTCAGCGTTAAAATAACCATAAATTACCTCGCTTTATACAACTCTATCGAGAATACCACAAATAAACAGCAGTGAAAAGTTGGCCGTGGACTTCGCGGTAAATTTTTCTTCCGGCGTTACTGTAAAATCTTCCCGGCGCTAGTATTGAAGCGCTACGCGCCGTAGTCTTTGAGGAAGGCGAGCAGGGGGTACTCCCAGGACGGGGCGTTTTTTCCCGCTTCAAGAAAAGAGCGGTAGAGTGTTATGATGTGGTTTCGTATGGCTTCCCGGTCGCCGGGGGCGGGGACTTTTTCGTTGCGCAGGAGGTCTGTGGCAAAGGCTTCGGCTTCTTCCGGGGGGAAAAGTTCCGGGCTGAAAGAGGTCATGGCGTAGAGGGCCGCGGGGACGCAGTTGACGCTGTGCTGTTTTACATAGAGTATGGCTTCGGTGATTTTAAGCGCCCTTTCGCGCAGCTCTTCAATCTCCCCGCTCAGGTCTTCTCCGAGGATTTTTGCCGTCTCGGCGAATTTCGTGTAGGTTCTGACGGCTACCATCACATGGAGGCTCGGTATGCACATGAGGTGGGGGTCGGTGAGGCGTATCAGGACAAAGCGGGGGTGGAGAAGGTAGAGGGGCCGCCTGGTGGTGGACATGTTTTTGCGGTACACTCCGGCGGCAAAGATATAGAGCCTTCCCATGGATTCAATAAAATCCCGCACCGCTTCCCTCGCCGCCCTTTTGTACCGCGCGAGGAGAAAGCCCAGGCTCCGTATCCAGAAGCCCACAAAGTCAAGGTATATGTTCACCCAGCGGGGGGTAAAGGGAATTGTTTCGTCAAGGGCATGATCCACGGCGCTTACCGGAATGAGTCCGGGATTACGGGCGGCCCTGTGCTGCAAAAAGAAAAAATTCGAAAAGATCCTGAGCACGCAGATGCGCGCGGGCTTCCTCAGCAGGGGGACTGCCAGAATCCTGAGCATTGAAGCAAGAACCGATCTGTCCGTTATTCGCCGTTTGCGTTTCATGTTCCGTACCAGTGTACTATGGTTCCGTATTTTTTTGAAGAAGCCCGCCGCGCTTTGTTCCGGGGCGCTCTGGAGTACAAGAGGGTAAAGCGGTATACTGGTTCCCATGTTAGGACCTCTTGTCAACGCGCTTACCGTGGCTGTGTGTTCCCTGGTTGGGTTTTTCCTGGTGCGGGGCATACCGGAACGTTTTGAGGAAATCGTCAAAAAGGCCATAGGTCTTGCGGTGATTTATGTGGGCATACGGGGGGCGCTGGAGAATCAGCGGGTGCTCCTCCTTATCATGAGTCTTGTCGCCGGAGCGGTACTGGGCGAGGCGATAAATATTGACAAACACATGAACCGCCTGGGAAACTGGGCGGAAAAAAAACTGGGCTTTGGGGGCGGCGGTTTTTCCCGGGGCTTTGTATCGGCAAGCGTCCTGTTCTGCACCGGTTCCATGGCCATAGTCGGCTCCATGCAGAGCGGTCTCCAGGGCAATCATGAAATCCTTTTTGCCAAGTCCATACTGGACGGTTCAATCTCCATAGTATTTGCCGCGTCCATGGGCATAGGAGTCGCTTTTTCGGCCATACCGGTTCTGGTATATCAGGGGACAATAGCGCTTGCCTCCATGGCGGTGCGGGATTTTTTAAGCCCCGACATAATCAGGGAAATGTCCGCCGCGGGCAGCCTCCTTGTCGCCGCCATAGGCATAAACTTTATCGGGGTGAAGGAAATCAGGGTGGCAAACCTCATCCCCGCGATCTTCATTCCCTGGGCATATATGGCGGTGGAAGGAATTTTCAGGAACTGAGGGGGGACCCGCGCTTCTTTTCTGTTTTGATCGTCGCCGCGTAGAGCGTGTTAAACAGGCCCAGAATGGCTGAAAGGGTGAAAAGGGTCTCAATGCCCGCGACTTCCCACAAAAGGCCGCCGAGAAGGGCGATGAGTATGCTGATCACATGGTTTACCGAAATGCCCGTGGAAAGGGTGGCGGTAAGCTCTTCTTTGTTAGACGCTATGTCCTGGACATACACATTGCTTGCCATGCTGGCAAGGGAAATAATCGAATCAAGAACAAAGTTGACGCATATCACCAGGTACGCTATGCGCATGGAAAAAAGGTGATGGGCAAAACCGTAAAAGAAACACACGGCCATGAGTACAAGGGTATCGGTAACCATGACGATTTTGTAACCGGCCTTGTCAATGAGTTTTCCTATGAGGGGGCTGAAAACCGCGCCGAAGACCGCGCAGACTGTCAGGAGCAGGGCTATTACCGAAGTATCCGCCCCGTATTTCAGTATGAGTACATAGGGGGCGAAGGTGATAAATATCTGCTTGCGGCTGCCGTAGAACACTTCAAGCATATAGTATTTGAAGAATTTCTTCGCGAAGTAAAAGCGCTGCCGTTTGCCCAGAACAGCGCTTTCCTGTATGGCGAGGGAGACCAGGAGGGCTCCTGTCATCAGGGCGGCGCCGAGGGCAAAAACAATCTTGAACCGGGTGATGTCAAGTCTCGGAAAGCCAAGGCGTGAGAGAACAAAGAAAAGGCCGGTAACAATAACAAAGCCCGCTATGTTTCCCACCTGTCCCAGAGCGCTGGTTATGCCGAGGGACGCGCCGCCCTGGGTATTCTTTGACAGTTCGAGGGAGAGGGTGCTCCGTACCGGCATGATGATGTGTTCTCCGGCGCTGTAAACCACCATAAAAAGAATGACCGGAAATTTTCCCGTGCCGCACAGGAGCAGGCCGAGGAGCCCCGCCGCCATAATTCCGGTACTTATTTTGAATATGCGGCTCTGGGTAAGGCGGTACATCAGCGCGAGAATGAACATCACCAGGAGGCCCGGAAGTTCCCGGAAGAATTCAACTATGCCCCGCTCAAAGGCGTTTATATGCACCAGTTCCGCGAGGTAATTATCCTGTATGCCCTTGTACAGGCCGTGAGCTATGCCGGCAAAGACCAGGACCCACAGGAAGGGGCCTATCTTCACGTCATCCCGGTATATGTTTTTTATGAAAGAAAACACGCGGGTCTTTGGCTTTACGGTATCCACGTTCCCATTAAACCACAGCGGAGGAACAGGGGCAATACCGTTCCTGTTTTTTCCGCTGGAAAATTGACAAGCTGAAATTTATATGCCAGAATTGATGCCTGCATGGTTCGTTTCCGTGATGTCGCGGGTTTTTTGGGATGCGGTAAAAAGGGGGATACAATGAAGCAGGGAATATTTTGCGGGCTTCTTCTCGGTTCAATGGCTGTTCAGGGTTTTACCCAGGAGGAGATGATTTTTTCCTATAAAGTCGGACAGTTTGAAGTGTATATGCTGGTCGAGAACCGGGGGCCGGGGCGGAGTTCGGTCCTCATAGACGCCGACGCGGCGCTTGTGGCGCGCTATCTCTCCGGGGGCAATTTTCAGTCTGAAACAAATACCTTCCTCATAAAAAGCCCCGGCCGTACCGTGGTGATTGACACGGGATTCGGTACGACCATATTTGAAAGCATGAACCGTCTCGGCGTGAGTCCCGCTGATGTTGACGCCGTGCTCCTTACCCACATGCACGGTGACCATATAGGCGGCCTTCAAAAAGACGGCAGAGCCCTTTTCCCCAGGGCCCTGGTATATCTGGCGGGGCAGGAGAGGGAATACTGGGCTGACAAGAGCGCCGCCGCAAGCCTTGTCCCCTACGGAGACCGGATCAGAACCTTCCTCCCCGGAGAGCTGGGCGCCCGCGTGGAGGAACTGCTTCCCGGTATCAGCGCCATAGCGGCCTTCGGCCATACGCCGGGGCATACGGCGTTTTTGCTCAGTTCCGAAGGCCAGAGCCTTTTGATATGGGGCGATCTGATGCACGTCATGGATATTCAGTTTCCCAGGCCCGACATATCGGTTACCTACGATGTGGACCCCGCGGCGGCGGCCGATATACGGAAAAAAATTCTCGCCTATGTGGTTGAGAACAATATTCCCGTAGCGGGCATGCACCTTGTATACCCCGCCCTGGGAACCGTGAGCGCCGATGGTCAGGGCTACCGTTTCACCGCCGCCCGGTAAAGCCTGAGGGCCGAGTCGGGGCGGAGGCCGCGCCGGGGTAGAGGCCGTGGCGCGGGTCCGTTATCCGCTATCCCCGCCTGTAACGCAGTACCGGCTTGCGGGCCGCGGCGGTTTCGTCAAGGCGGCGCACCGGTGTGTTATGGGGCGCTTCCTTGAGGAGTACGGGGTCTTTCCGGGCCTCGTCCGCGATGAGCTTCAGCGCGCCGGCAAAGGCTTCCAGGGTTTCCTTTGATTCGGTTTCCGTGGGCTCCACCATCATGGCGTCCTTGACGATGAGGGGAAA
>JAISDF010000082.1 GCA_031265025.1 Spirochaetaceae bacterium | reverse complement strand
CTTTTCAAATTTGAAATTTTGAAAGAACTTTTTTGTCTCTACCTTGAAAGTTCCGAAAGGGGAATGAGCCTGGGGGTTTTCTCGTCGCCTTCAATTTTGGCAAGTTCTTCCATGAGTTCCCTGCCCCGCTTTGAAAGTTTGGCCGGTATCTGTACCATAAGTTTGATGTGGAGATTTCCCCGCCTGCCCGAAGAGGGAACGCCCTCGTCGCGGATACGGAGCATCTTGCCGTTTTGTATGCCGGAGGGAATTTTTATTTTGATTGTTTTTCCTTCCAGGGTTTGAATTTGAATCTCGGCGCCCAGGGCGGCCTGGGTTATGGATATGGGAACAGCGCAGTAAAGATCAAGGCCGTCCCGTTCAAAATATTCGTGGGGTTTTACCCGTATAAACACATACAGGTCGCCAGGAGGCCCGCCGTTGGGACCGGCATCTCCCTGCTTGGGAATCACCACCCGCTTGCCGTTTTCCACGCCCGAAGGAATGGTAACCATAATCTTCTGGCGCTTTTTTCTCGTTCCCGTACCGCCGCATTCGGGGCAGGGATGTTCAATCACATAGCCTTCGCCGCCGCAGGTGGAACAGGGGGTTGATATCGAAAAGAAGCCCTGGCTGCGCCGTATCTGGCCGGTCCCCTGGCAGGAAGGACACACCTTGCGCCCTCCTGTCCCGTTGGAGGCGCCCGAACCGTTACAGGACGAACAGGACTCATTACGGCTGTACTGGATTTCTACCTTGGACCCGAAGACCGCGTCCTTAAAGGGAATCTCAATGTCATAGCGGAGATTGTCGCCCTGGCGTACACCGCCCCGGCCCGAGGCCCTGCGGGAGGAGCCGCCGAAAAAGGTGTCAAAGATACCGGAAAAATCACCGCCGAATATATCCTCAAAACCGTGGAAGGCCGAGGCAAAGTCCTGGGCGTTGCCCGGCCCCATGCCCTCAACTCCGGCAAAGCCGAACTGGTCATAGGCCGGGCGTTTGTTGTCATCGGAGAGAACCTCATAGGCCTCGGTAGCCGCCTTGAATTTCTCCTCAGCTTCCTTGTTGCCCGGATTCTTGTCAGGATGGTATTGAATCGCGAGACGCCGGTATGCCTTTTTTATATCATCCTTGGAGGCGTCTTTTGGCACCCCCAGGACATCGTAGTAGTCACGCTTCGCCACAATAGCATCCCCAGTTTCCGAACAAGTCTATTTCTTGTCGTCGTCAACGACTTCGTAGTCCACATCCTCGGCGCTCTTGGTTTTGGGACCGCTGTCCTGTGAAGGACCGGGGTTTCCCGTATCCTGTTGGCCCGGACCCGCCTGGCTCTGCTGCTTGGCGTATACCTCTTCGGCAATCTTGTACGAAACCTGTTTGAGCGCTTCGGTCTTGCCCTTGATGGCCTCGGCGTCGCCTGATTCCAGGGCCTGCTTGAGCTGGGCTATGGCTTCCTCGGCCTTTCCCTTGTCGGCGGCATTGACCTTGTCGCCGAGGTCCTTGATGTTCTTCTCGGTGCTGTAGATCATGGTGTCCGCTTCATTGCGGGCCTCGGCCTTTTCCTTTTCTTTTTTGTCTTCCTCGGCATGAAGCTCTGCTTCCTTGACCATGCGGTCTATGTCCTGGTCGTTCAGGCCCGAAGAACTTTCAATGCGTATCTTCTGTTCCTTGCCCGTACCCAAATCTTTGGCTGACACATGGACAATGCCGTTGGCGTCAATATCGAAGGTAACTTCAATCTGGGGTACTCCCCGGGGCGCGGGGGGTATGCCCACAAGGTCAAAGCGGCCCAGGGTGCGGTTCTGGTTGGCCATTTCGCGTTCACCCTGGAGCACCTGGATGGAAACGGCTGTCTGGCCGTCTGCCGCCGTAGAGAAAATCTGGCTCTTCCTGGTGGGAATCGTGGTGTTCCGGGGAATGAGCCTGGTCATGACCCCGCCCAAAGTTTCGATGCCCAGGGAAAGGGGCGTTACGTCGAGAAGCAGCACGTCCTTGACATCGCCGCCTAATATCCCGCCCTGTATGGCGGCGCCTATGGCCACCGCTTCATCGGGGTTGACTCCCCTGTTGGGTTCTTTCTTGAAAAGATCCTTGACTATCTGCTGCACCGCGGGAATTCTTGTCGAGCCTCCCACAAGTATAACTTCGTCAATCTGATCCGCGTTCAGGGCGGCGTCGGCAAGGGCCTTCTTGCAGGGCTCCTTGGACCTTTCAAGCAGATCGCTGACCATTTGTTCAAACTTTGCCCGTGAAAGGGATTTCTGCAGATGCTTGGGACCAGACTGGTCGGCGGTGATAAAGGGCAGATTGATTTCAGTGGTCTGCGTGGCCGAAAGTTCAATCTTGGCCTTTTCCGAGGCTTCCCGCAGACGCTGGAGGGCCATGCGGTCCTGGCCGAGGTCTATGCCGGTATCCTTCCTGAATTCGGCGATGAGCCATTCGAGTATCTTGAGGTCAAAGTCATCGCCGCCCAGGTGGGTATCGCCGTTGGTTGACTTTACCTCGAATACGCCTTCGCCTAGTTCAAGTATGGAAACATCAAAGGTGCCGCCGCCAAGATCGTATACGGCGATGGTTTTTTCTTTCTTCTGATCTTTGTTGAAACCAAAGGCCAGCGAAGCGGCCGTGGGCTCATTGATAATGCGCTTAACCTCAAGACCGGCTATCTTGCCCGCGTCCTTGGTCGCCTGCCTCTGGGCGTCGTTAAAATACGCCGGCACGGTGATGACCGCCTCGCTCACCGTCTCGCCCAGATAATCCTCGGCGGTCTTCTTCATTTTTTGAAGTATGAAGGCGGAAATTTCCTGGGGTGAATAACCCTTGCCATCTATATCAACCCGCACATCATCGCCCTGTTCCACCACATGGTAGGGGACGCGCTTCATCTCGTTGCTCACTTCCGAATAACGGCGGCCCATAAAACGTTTGATGGAATAAACGGTATTTTCGGGATTGGTAATCATCTGGTTTTTGGCGGGCTGGCCTGTAACCCGCTCGCCCTTACTGGTGAATCCGACAATAGACGGAGTTGTCCTGCCCCCTTCCGAATTCTGAATTACCACCGGTTCGCCGCCTTCCAGGACGGCCACGCAGGAATTGGTTGTACCCAAATCTATTCCAATAATCTTTCCCATAACGGACTCCTTTCTGCATTATATGCTTTCAATATTAAATATACTAAAAATACCGTAACTTTGCGTCATTGCTGTGAAACGCCGGCCCCCTTGTCCCCGTCCGGGCTCTCCGCCCCGTCAGGGGCCTTGTCCGCGGGCATGAGCACCTTTACCTTGGCGCTCCGTATGACCCGGTCTTTCAGCAAAAAGCCCTTGAGAAAATCCTCGGCCACCGTGGGCTCCGTTACTTCGGCGTTTTTTTCCATCATGATGGCCTCATGGCGGCCCGGATCAAAGGGAGCGCCGGCGGAATCAAAGCGGACCAGGCCCCATTTGCTTTCCAGTTGGGAAACCAGTCTTTTCTCTATCATGCCGATGCCTTCGTAAAAGCTGTCAAAATCACGGGAACTTTCGGCGGACTTTATGGCCCGCTCAAAATCGTCAATCACCGGAATAAGGTCAAGAAGAAGGTTCTGGTTGGCAAAATCTATGGCGTCCTGCTTTTCCCGGTTCATGCGCTTGCGGAAATTCTCAAAATCAGCGGCTTTTCTGAGGTACTGATCGTTAAGGTCGGCCAGGGCTGCGCTGAGGGAGGCTATTTGTTCCTCGGGGGCCGGCGTTCCGCCTGAAGCATCCGAAGGGGCATTGGTTTGAATCTCCGCCGTTTCCGGGGTATCGCCGCCGCGAAACTCCTGGTTTGCCGCTGAATTTTGCTCCCCCGGAGCGGCGGAACAGACTTCTTCCTGAGCATTATGCTCGTGGGACCTATGTTTCGACATGAAAACTTCCTAATTATCCGGGGAACTCATAAGCTTCGAGTTTTATAACTCCCCTATTGTTAAAAAATAAGGAAGAACAGGACAAAGGTCAAGGAAAAACACAAAAACCATGCCATTTTCGTGTTCTTTCCCTCATTGACTAGGGTTTTAGCTTAAAGTATGCTGAAAACAATATGAAGATTTGGCTTAAATTACTGATAGGCTCCATACTTGGCGTACTCCTGGGTTTCCTTCTGCCTGAGGACAGTGAACTGATACAGTCCGGCGTGCTTTGGCTTCAGGAACTCGCCATACAGATAGGCCGTTACGCCGCCGTGCCCATGCTCTTTTTTGCCCTGACCATAGCGATTTACGAGCTGAGACAGGACAACCGCCTCTGGGGCCTGGTCCTGAAAACCCTTGCCTTTATCCTCGCGGGAACGGTCTTTATGGTTTCCCTGGGGATACTTGTTATCTTTGTTTTTTCCCGGACAAGAATCCGCATCTCAATGGCCGAACAGCAGGAACTCATATCCCTCTATTTAAGCGACGCCGTAAAGGATATTTTCCCTTCAAATATGCTCTCTGTTCTTGGGCAGTCCGGGCTCTACCTGCTCCCCGTCGCCGTGCTGGCCTTTTTCCTGGGCATGGGCCTTTCCTATGACCGGAACTATACAAAGCCGGTAATCGCCCTGGTGGATTCACTGTCCCGTATTTTCTATCATATAGCTTCGTTTTTTTCTGAAATCCTCGGGCTTATCATCATAATCCTTGGGGCCTACTGGTCGTTCCGGTTCAGGGAGGCGCTCAGGGCCGATTTCAGGGACCTGCTGCTCCTCATCGGTATTTTCAGCATGGTTCTGGGCTTTGCCATACTCCCGGCCTTCCTCTACCTTTTGCGGCCAAAGACCAATCCCTGGAAAATACTCTACGGTTCCCTGGGGGCCGCCATCACCGCCTTTTTTTCCGGCGACATGAACTTTACCCTGCCGGTTTTGTTCAGGCACACCCGGGAAAACCTCGGCGTCAGAAGACGGGCCAATACGGTTATCATAACCCTCTTTACCAGTTTTGGCCGGGCGGGAAGCGCCATGATAGCCGCCATGGCCTTTATCGTCATCATTAAATCCTATTCCAGCCTCGGCGTGGAAGGCAGGGACATTGTCATCGTCGCCCTCAGGGCCATAGGCATATCGTTCCTTTTGTTCCGCCACCCCGGCGACGGCGCCCATACTGCCCTCGCCGTACTCTGCACCGGTTTTGGCGGCCAGGGCTTCGGCGCCGGCTATCTGATCTTACGACCCATGGCCTTTTACCTCATCGCCATGGGAACCTTTCTGGATGTCATATTCACCGCTCTGGGAACCTACGCCATAGCAAGGATGAGCGGCTTCCAGGAAGACCAGGAACCGAGGCATTATATTTAGGGGCGGCATAAGCGCCCCCCCTTTCCGCGCTAGTTTTTTGCCGTCTCCCCTGATACAATGCAAAATATGGAATTCACCGGGGAATTTATTGAAGCGCTTGCGCTTGATGAGCGCGCGATTGTGGAGCGGGCTGCTTCGCGGCTGGACATCAAACAGGATCAGGTTCAGGCGGCGGCGGAACTTTTGGCCGGGGGGAGTA
>JAISDF010000003.1 GCA_031265025.1 Spirochaetaceae bacterium | reverse complement strand
TACTACAGGCACTACGGCTTTTCCTTCTCCTGGGTGGATACCTCGGATTTTGCCCGCCTTGAGGCGGCCCTCCGTCCCGAAACCAGGGCCCTCTTTATCGAGACTCCCTCAAATCCCATGATGAAGGTTACGGACATCAGGTCCTGCGCCGCCCTCATCCACAAACGCGGGGGCTTTCTCATCGTGGACAATACCTTTCTTTCGCCCTATTTTCAGAATCCCCTGGACCTGGGCGCCGACTTTGTGGTGGCAAGCGGAACCAAGTACATAGCCGGGCACAACGATACGCTCTCCGGTTTCATTGTTCATTCCAATGATGAAAAAGCGCCTGTCCTTGTTGAGGCGCAGAAAAGCGAGGGGGCGACGCTCGGCCCCTTTGACAGTTGGCTTACGCTCAGGGGCCTCAAAACCCTGGCCGTGCGCATGGAGCGGCATGACCGCAATGCCCGCCGCGTCGCGCTCTGGCTCAGGGAACAGGAGCGTATCGAAAAGGTGTTTTATCCGGGCTTTGAGGACCACCCCCACTATGCGCTCAACACTTCCCAGGCCAAGGGTTCGGGCGGCATGATTTCTTTTTACCTCCATAATGAAGAAGATGTTCCCGTGCTGCTCAGGGAAATCAGGCTCATCCTTTTTGCCGAAAGTCTGGGAGGCGTTGAATCCCTTATGACCTATCCCCTGGTTCAGACCCACGGCGCCATTCCTGAAGCCATGCGGCTTTCCGCCGGGGTCAACGGGCGGCTTATGCGCCTGTCGGTAGGCCTTGAGGACCCTGACGACATTATCGCCGATCTCGCCCGCGCCCTGGGGAAGTGCGGCAAAAGGAATAAACCATGAGAATATCAACCAAGGGGCGTTATTCCCTTGAAGCGCTGCTGTACATTGCCCAGCTTCCCGAAGGCGAATACGCAAGTACCCGTTCCATTTCGGAAAACACCGGCGTATCCGACGGGTATCTTGAACAGCTCTTTATCCCCCTCCGCAAGGCGGGCATAGTCCAGGGCATACGGGGTCCCCAGGGCGGCTACCTTCCGGGGCGGCCGCTTGACAAAATTACCGTAGGCCAGATATTCAGGACTGTTGAAGGTCCGCTTGAACCTGTGGCGTGCGTAAACTCCAAACCCTGTCCCATCGAGGCCACCTGCATGAGCCGCCATACCTGGGCCGAACTCTACAGGGAAATCGGCGAATGTGTTGATTCCATTACCCTTGCCGATCTTGCCGAGGCTTACCGAAACATGGATCAACTGGAGTATGTGTTATGAAAATATCCACCAGGGGACGCTACGGCATACGGCTTCTCATAGACCTGGCGGAACACGCCTCCGAGCCCCATACGGCCCTGGCCCTTGCCGCCGAGCGGCAGGGAATCTCGATACGCTATCTTGAACAGGTGGCCGTCATACTCCGCCGTTCAGGTTTCATACGCTCGGTCAAGGGGGCGTCGGGAGGCTATGCCCTGGCAAGGCCCGCCCATGAAATCATCATCGGCGATGTGCTGCGCATACTCGAAGGGGATATGCTCATTGTGGACCCTCCCCTGCCGGGGGTAAAGGAAACCAAGCTCCAGCGCTGCATACGCGCCACTGTATACAACCGCATCAATGACCGCATAGCCCAAATCATAGACAGGGAAACCCTCGCCTCCCTGGTCGGCACCATAGATCCCGACGAGTCATATATGTATTTTATCTAAAGCACACTCTGCAGGAACTGGCGGGTCCTCGGATTCTCCGGGTGGCTGAATATCTTTTCGGGGTTTCCTGTTTCAAGTATGGCCCCTTCAAACATAAAGACCACTTTATCGGCCGCTTCGCGGGCAAAGCCCATTTCATGGGTAACCACCAGCATGGTCATCCCGGCGGCGGCAAGGCCCTTCATAACCTGGAGCACCTCGCCTACCAGTTCGGGGTCCAGCGCCGAAGTCGGCTCGTCAAAGAGCATGATTTTTGGCTCCATGGCAAGGGCCCTGGCTATGGCAACCCTCTGCTGCTGCCCTCCCGAAAGCTGCGAAGGATAGGCGTTTACCTTGTCCCCCAGCCCCACCCGGTCAAGCAGGACCAGGGCCTTTGCCCTGGCTTCTTCGGCGTTTGTCCTTCGCACATGAAGGGGGGCAAGCATCACGTTTTCGGCCACGGTCTTGTGGGGAAAAAGATTGAAATTCTGAAACACCATGCCCACCTCAAGCAGGGCGGTATTCCGCTCGGCCTGGGGCATTTTCACCTTGTTGATCCCGTCCTTGTAATCAAACAGGAGCTTGTCTTCAATATATATTTGCCCCGAATCAATCTGTTCAAGGCGGTTTAATATACGCAGGTAGGTTGATTTTCCCGCCCCCGAAGGGCCGATGATGCAGATCACTTCCTTCTGCTCAACCGTAAGGGAAACATTCTTGAGCACTTCCAGGGGGCCCCTTCCGTGCTTTCCGTGAAAGGTTTTGTAAACACCGGAGGTCTTTATCATTGACATGGCCTGTCTCCTGAGCCCCGGAACATATCGTTACACATATATTGAATACTTATTCTCCAGTTTGTGGAAAACAAAGGTGAAGACCGCCGTGATGATAAGGTAGAGTATCATCGCCGGTATATACACCATTGCCGACGCGGTAGACGACGAAATTGAACGGGTTACCTTGGTTATATCCGTAAGGGCGATAAGGGAAACCAGGGAAGCGTCTTTAAGCATCATGATAAACTCGTTCCCCACAGGCGGGATAAGACGCCGTATGGACTGGGGAACAATCACCAGGCTCATGGTCTGGCCGTAGGACAGCCCCAGGGCGCGGGAGGCTTCGAACTGGCCCTTGTCAATGCTGAGTATGGCCGCCCGGATAATCTCGGCGCAGTAGGCCGCGGAATTAAGGCTGAAGGCGATAAAGGCGGCAAGGAAACGGTTGTTGATGGTCAGGAGCCGGGTTATCTGGGGCAGGCCGTAGTAGATAAAATAAAGCTGCATGAGGAGCGGTGTGCCCCGGAAAAAGAACACATAGGCGGAACAGAGCCTGTTGATCCAGAACCTCTTTGACAGTTTGCCCAGGGCCAGAAAAAGGCTCATGACAAGCCCCGCCGAAACAGCGAGAACAGTAAGCCACAGCGTAACCCTTGAACCGTCTATGAGCTGGGTCATCCAGGCGGCGGTCCTGTTGAAAAGAGCCTTGACACCGTCCGGGACATAACGCGGAACCGCAAGAACCACTCCGGCGGCAAGGGCCGTAACGAGGATCAAAACCAGGAAATGCAGGGCAGCAAACAAAAATTTTAGCCGTATTGTATAGACGCTGTTTTTTCTGAGGGCGTATACATCGCCGGTAAAAAAGACCGCCAGGAAACAGCCCCAAAACAGCAGGAGGGACAGTACCGGAACCAGGGGCCGCGCCAGAAATTTTGAAAGGATGCCAAAGGGCAGGTAATAAAGCAGCAGCAGCAGCCATAATTCCCCCAAAAACAGGGAAGTGGCAAACCAGCGCTTTCTGAACAGGGGGAGACTGCTGTAACTGACATTGCCTTCACACAAGCTAAACATCGCGCATAATCCTTACAAAAAGCATCCGCGGCCCTGGCAAACCGGCAGACAGACAGGTCCAAAACAGGAGGACCTGCCCTGCTTCCTACCTTACCGAAGAAACCACGTCGGTTCCGAAAATTTCCTGGGAAATCCGCTGCAAGGTGCCGTCGGCATAGAGCTCGTCAAGGGCTTTGTTAAGGACATCCGTAAGGACCTGGTTGCCCCGTTTGAGGCAGATCGCGAGCACTTCGTCGTTGCTTACCTCGGCGGTTATCTCATAGGGATTGCCCGGCCGGGAAAGATATTCGGCGGCGACCACGCTGTCCACCAGGATAACGTCAACCCGGCTCAGGGTAAGTTCGTCAAAGCAATTCATCACTTTGTCATACTCAAAAACCTCGACCTGCGCCCCGGACGCTTCAATCCACTTGGTGGCAAGCTCATCCGAGGTTGTCTCGGCCTGATAGGTAAGCCTGAGCCCCCGTACTTCGTCCAGTGTCCTGGGCTTGACGCGGGAATCCTTGTTGACCACGAGAAGCTGGGAATTGGCTATATAGGGCTTGGTAAAATTATACCGGGCGGCCCGTTCTTCGTTATAAGTAACCGATGAGATGATACAATCGTATTTGTTTGTCTCAACCCCGGCGAAAATGCCGTCCCAGGCGGTATCCACAAACTCAACGCCGAGCCCCAGTTTGGCGGCAAGGGCCCTGCCCAGCTCTACGTCAAAACCGATGGGGGTCTCTCCGTCGGTGTCAAAGTACTCCATGGGGGGATAGCCGATTTCCATGCCTATGGTAAGCACCCCGGATTTCAGGGTCAAACCGCCTGAGTCCGCGCCGGACCTGGTACACGCACCCTGAACCAGAACGGCAAGCACAAGGGCCGTGAAGGCCGCTTTTCTTACTTTCATATTTCCTCCTTCTCAGGCGGGCTCTATCGGGCCCGAGGCGGGGACAGAGCCCATGATTGCATGAGTATACCTGTTAAGCCCTGCCGCTGTCAATAAAACAGGGAATTTTTTGTATTTTTATGCGTTTTTTTGCATATTCCATCATTATCGACGGATACCGGGCCCCCGCGCGGGAAAAAGGCGTCTTTTGTTCTTCATTATTATATATTGAAGATTATTACGATTAAATATCCCCGATTTTTGCCAAAAAAAGGCCGCTATCCGTATGTTTTAATTATGGGCGCCGGTAAAAGCCTCCCCACAAAAACAGCAATACTAATACTCAGCATGATTTTTATCATGAGCCTCATAACCATGGCGGCGCTCAACTATACAAAACAGACCTCGGTGTTCTGGAACTACCAGTTTGACAAACTCGTCACCATCACCGAACGGTATACAAACCGCCTTGAGGACTTTGTAAAGGTCCTGTCCGGCACGCTTGACAATATGTCCAACGAAGTGTCTTTGGGCATACTGAAAACCAGGCAGGACTATGAAAACTATCTGGCCCTGAGCGTCAGGCCGAACAGCGACTTCCTCTCGGGGTATATAGCCTTTGATAACGGCGATCTGTACCTCAGCGACCCTTCCCTCCCCAGTCCCATAGGCGAAGACCCTGACTTTCATTACTGGTATGAATACGGCAAGACAGCCTCCGGGGTGATTTTTACCGAACCCTATCCTGACCTGATTACCGGTCAGATAGTAGTAACCTGCCTCATAGGCGTTTCTGACCAGGGCGGGGTCAGGGGGGTGATAGGCCTTGATATGTCCCTGGACAGGCTTAAGGCCCTGCTGGAAGGGGCCATGCCCTCAAAAAACGGAAGCGCCTATATAAGCTCTGCCTCGGGAAAAATCATCATCACCTGCATCCCCCAATTCATGCCCCGGATGGAAAACGGCCAAATAAAGTTTACCAATATCGCCGATCTCAGGTCAGGCATTGAAATTCTTAAATCCGT
>JAISDF010000001.1 GCA_031265025.1 Spirochaetaceae bacterium | reverse complement strand
TCCGAATAGCCTTTTTTGCTCAGAAAACTGTACAGCCAATATCTGTCGTCAGGGGCAAACCCAAGCCTGAACCGTTCCGTCATTTCGTCTGATATTCCCCGGCTTTTAATATACCGCTTTGCCGCGTCTCCTTCAGGTTTTTCGAGCAAAATATGATGAAAACTGCCCGCGACCCGGCGGTAAAGCTCTTCGAGGGCCTCGGTTTTCTGTTCGCGCTCCTTATCTTCTTTAGACGGGGCGCCCTGGTTCGTATAGGTAACAGGCACGCCGAAGCGCTTTGCCAGGCTTTCTATCGCCTGAGGGTAACTGAGCTTTTCGGTTTCCATAAGAAAATTGATGACGCCGCCGCCCTTGT
Source organism: Spirochaetaceae bacterium (assembly GCA_031265025.1). GTDB lineage: Bacteria > Spirochaetota > Spirochaetia > Treponematales > Breznakiellaceae > JAIRTD01. The sequence continues at coordinate 5,355 of JAISDF010000001.1, read as the reverse complement.
GGCAGCCGAAGCAGTAGTACATCTTCCTGTCGGGGTCCACCGAAAAAGAGGGGGTTTTCTCGCTGTGGAAGGGACAGAGCCCCCAATAGCGTCCGCCCCGTTTTTCGAGCCTGACATACTCTCCTATGACGCTTATAATATCGGCCCTGTTTTGTACCTCCGTTATGACAGACTCGGAGATATGGGCCATCAGAACGAACTCCGCTTTACATAGAGGACGCCGGCCTTGATATGGTCGTCAAGGGTCTGTGAAAAATAATGCCGCCCCGCTCCGGGGTCGATAAGCCTGAAGTAGAGGTAATTGCTTGACTCAGGATAAAGGGCGGCCCTCAGGGCTGTCTCGCCGGGGGCGGAAATAGGTCCTGGGGGAAGCCCCGGCCGTATATAGGTATTGTAGGGGTCCCGCAGTTCAATGTCCCTGTTGTAGAGCACGTCGGGATGGGGCCTGTCCTGTATTTCGGTAATGACATACTCAACGGTGGCGCAGGACTGGAGGGCCATGCCTATGCGGAGCCGGTTGTAGAAAACCCCCGCCATGAGGGGCGCCTCGGCGGCAACCCTGTATTCCCGTTCAACTATGGAGGCGATGATGACGGTCCTGCCGAGTTCTTCCGGGGAAAGGCCCAGTATCCTTGTGTCAATGGCGGCAAGCCGTTTGAAAAACGTATCCGCCATTGTCCGCACGACCTGTTCGGCGGGATAGGCCATGGGAAAGAGATAGGTGTCCGGGTAGAGATAGCCTTCCATGGTTTCTCCGCCTACGCCGTAGCTTTCCCTAAGCGCGGCATCGCCTGCGGCGGCGAGGAATTCCCCTGCCGGACAGATGCCCGCTTCCTCAAGAATCCGGGCCGATTTTTTGAGGGTTCCCCCTTCGGGGAATGTAACCCGTACCAGAAGCTGCCTTCCCGACACCAGTATGGAGCGTATCTCAAGCTGGCTCAGGGGAAGGGAAAGACTGTAGACTCCGGCCTTGACGGTTTCGCTGCCGGCGCGGAAAAGCAGGGACCAGAGCAGGGCGCTCCTGATAATTCCGGCATCTTCGAGCCGCCTGCCCACCGAACCGGCGCTTTCACCGTTCCGCACATCAAAGATGAGCTCTCCGTTGTCTCCAAACGCGAGGGTTTCAACACCGGCGGGTATGGCGGGGCCTTCTTTGGGCGGCAGGTTGAGGTACATAAAAACGCCGAGTCCCAGAACGGCGGCGCAAAGAACGGTTCCGGTGAGGACGGCGAGAAAACCCGCCAGGGAACGGAAGGCAAAGCCCAGCGGCGCGTTTTCCTGTCCGTGATCGTCTTTTTTTTTCACCGGCCCTCCCATTCGGGGCTCCCCGCGCGGCCGAGCAGTTTTGCCGCTTCTTCTATGGACAGGCGGCTGTACAGTTCCTTTTCCATAAGCGAAAGAACCGAACGTTCAGCGGCGCTGAGTCTTTCCTCCATGGGTTTGAGCAGGCCGCACAAAACGGCGATATCGTCAAGTTTTAAAAACAGGCCCGGTTCCCGCTGTTCCATGGCTACAGGACTATTTCCAAACCTTCCCTGGCGAGGGTTATTTTAACCCCCTTGATACCCATGCGGTCGGAATACCATCTGGCCGACTGGAGTATATTATAGAGTTTCCGGTCGTCGTAGGTAGGATCATGATGAAAAAGCACCATGTGTTTGATTGACCAGTTGGCGGCGAAGTCAACCGCCAGGCTGAAGGCGCTGTGGCCCCAATTGTATTTTTCTATGGCTTCCCCCAGGGTGTACTGGGAGTCGATGACAATAAGATCGGCGTTTTCAAAATAGGAACTGTTTTCCTCGTTTTTGAGAAAGTCATTGGCCGAAAGTTCCGTATCGGTGGAATAGATAAACACATGCTCCCCGTCGTCAATACGGTACGAATAGGAATCACCGGGGTGGTTCATCTTTTTATAGGATATCTTGAATTCTCCCAGGGTAAGGCCCCCGGTCAATATGTCAAAACTCTTGCGGGAACCCATGGATTCCATGTGAACCGGAAAATACGGGGAACTCATCTGGCCGTGAAGCGTTGTTTCCAGATTGGGCATGGGTGAATGAAAGATGATATGCACAGACGGGTCATAGGCGGGCCCGAAAAAGGGCAGTCCCTGCAGATGATCCCAGTGAAAGTGGGAAAAAAACACATGGCAGCAAAGGTCTTTTATTTTTTCCCTGGCCAGGGCAATGCCCAATTCCCTGATGCCGGTTCCGGCGTCAAAAATCACCACGTCATTGCCGCCCTTGCGGGATCTGAGTTCCAGACAGGGGCTGTTGCCCCCTACGGTGCCGAAAAGCCAGGGAGGAAGGTTCGCCAAAAAACGTTCCCTGCTCTGCTGGCTCTCCAGATCCTCGGGACTGAGCCTCTCGATAATCGCCGAGATTTTACTTTTTATCTGGTCCGGTTCCTGCGGCGCCGGAAGGGACCCGCGGACCCCCCAAAAACGGATGCGCATCTTTACCCTTAAACCGTCCTTGTTATTATCGGCTCCGAAGAAGCCCGGGCAAGCATATTTTCTATTTCGGCACGGCTATAGGCCCTGCCCTTCCCCATACCCGGACAATCTTTCATAAGTTCGTTCCACGATACGGAAGAGTGTACTATAGATTCCCAAAAAGGAAAAGTTCCGCACTGCAGGGGCCGCTCCTCATAAACCGTACAGCCATTTTCCCAGAAAATACAGTCGAAATTGGATTTTTCCCTCAGGGAAAGCAATTCCCGAACCGGATTTTCCGAACCCCGGCCAGGACTGTCCCCGGCAAAAAAACCAGCGTCAGGAACCCAGCGGCAGTAAGTTTTGATGAAGGCGTCTTCTTTCATGGCGAGAGCGCTGACAAGGGCGTTCAGATCCGCCTTGCGAAGAAAGACAAAACCCGGATCAAAACGGCAGCACGCCGAACAGCGCCGGCAGGAAAAATTGAGACCCCGCGCGTAGAATGGCTGGACGGATATCACTGTTTTTCGTCATGGGGCTTCAGGGCTGTCCACAGGCACGGTTTTTCCTGGTACATCCAAGGCCGCTCTTTCAAAATTGAAATTTTGAAAAAAGCTCCGTCCGGACAGACCCCTAAGCCCTCTGGAATTTCTTTTGGAAATCCGGCGTCAGGTCCCTTACTTCTTTCCCTTGCGGGCGGCGGGTTTTTTGGCCGCCTCCGAGGTATCCACCCTGTCCAGGGCGGTCGCGGGAAATACGCCCTCCTGACTCTCGTGGGCGTCTGAAAACCAGGCTGTGGTAACCAGTTTAGACTCGATATCCACATTCCGTACCACCATACAGGGACTGTTGCCAAGCCCCGGTACAATCACAATCTCTCCAATAAGCCGTTCTGTTGCCCGTACACTCATTATTGCTCCTCTTAAATATGAAGATACCAGATACGCCGGGAAAAAGCAACCGGCGCATGAGGCGAAACGTCGTAAAGCGCCCGAGGTCTGTACTTTAAAAATAAGGGAAGGTGTGCTAGGCTTAGATCCAGGCTATGCGCTACTATACGATACAGGTAAAAACCCGGTCGGAGCTGAAATTCATGCGGTTTTACAGGGTCCTGCACCACAATAAGCCCCTCAACCTGTACTTTCCCCGCAAGGAAATGCCCCAGCGCAGGCTGGGCGTCATGAGCACCAAGGTCAGGGCCGTGCTGCCCGGCTATATTTTCATTGAACTTACGGAGGCAGATTCCATAACGGATTATTACTGGGAACTGCGGAGAACCCCCGGATTTTTCCGTTTTCTTGTTTCCAACAGGGACATACAGCCCCTGGGGGGAAAGGAACTTGAGATGGTTCTCTACCTGCTGAAGGCCGTGGGGCCGGTGGCGGGCATATCCAAGGCGTCCTTTGACGAGAATTCCAGGATAGTGGTGCTTGAAGGGCCTCTCAAGGGCTTTGAAGGCAGGATAATGAAGGTGGACAAAAGAAAAGGGAGGGCGCGGGTTCAACTGGATCTCTACAATGAGTCCCACTGGATAGACCTGGCGTTTCAGATAATCGCCAGGTCCTCCTGACCCGGAAAACTATGGCAAAGGTTAAAGCGTCCCGCTTGTACATCATAGGCGCGGGTTTTGCCGGAAAGACCCTGGCCGGAGAAATCAGGGCCAAGGGAATATTCGGCGACCTGGCCGCGTTTCTGGATGACGACCCGGAAAAGATAGGCTCCAGGATTGACGCCGTGCCGGTGCTGGGCCCTGTCAGGGACGTGGTACGGCTGCTCGGGGTGCATTCGTCCGACGAGGCCATTATCGCCATGCCCAGCGCCCGGCGGGAATATCTGGGCGAAATCTACGGGGTCCTCAAAAACTCAGGTTTCGGTACCATACGCATACTGCCCAGCGTTTCCCAGATAGTCGAAGGAGACGCCCATCTCATCCAGACCAGGGACATAGACCTGGAGGATCTTTTGGGCCGCAATCCGGTAACGGTAAACCTGAAAGAAAGCCTCCGTTACCTCAGGGGCAAGCGGGTTCTGGTAACCGGGGCGGGCGGTTCCATAGGGAGCGAACTCTGCCGCCAGCTTCTTTCCGGAGGAGCCCAGCGGCTCTACCTCTTTGGACATGGTGAAAATTCAATATATCAGATAGACCGCGAACTACGCCTGCTCCAGGATGAAGGTGTCGGCGAAAAGGCTGTCCTGGTTCCGGTTATCGGGGACGTAAAGGACGCTTCTTTTATTGACTATATATTGAAGAAGCTCAAGGCTGATGTCATTTTCCATACCGCCGCTTACAAGCATGTGCCCCTGATGGAGGAAAACCCCGTAGCCGCCATAGAAAACAATGTGTTCGGCACCGGGAACCTTCTCGGCGCCGCGCGGAAAAACGGGGTAAAGCGCTTTGTCTTTGTGAGTACCGACAAGGCGGTCGCCCCTGTTTCGGTCTACGGGGCTTCCAAATACCTCTGCGAACAGTTGGTTCTGCGGGAAGCCGGAGCGGCCCTGCTTGCCGGAGAAGCCGTTCAGTATATGGCGGTGCGTTTCGGCAATGTGCTCGGTTCGCGGGGTTCCATAGTGCCCCTTTTCCAGAAACAGATAGAAAAGGGCGGCCCGGTAACGGTAACCGACCCGCTCATGCGCCGCTGGTTTATGACCATACCCGAGGCCTGTTCCCTGGTGCTCAAGGCCGGCGGCGTCGGCGAGAACGGCAATCTCTACATGCTTGATATGGGAGAGCCGGTGTTTATCAAGGACCTGGCCGAGCAGATGATACGCTTTTATGGTTTTGAACCGGAACAGGATATCAGGATTGAATATACCGGCGCCAGAAAGGGTGAAAAACTCGACGAAGCCCTCTGGGGCGGCAATGAAAGGCCCGAAGAAACCGGGTTTTCCCGCATCAAAAAACTCTGCCGCCTTGATTCCGG
>JAISDF010000247.1 GCA_031265025.1 Spirochaetaceae bacterium | reverse complement strand
GCCCTCCGCCGCTGACAATCTTTTCCGGGGGAAGCCACTTCCGCAGGCACTTGTTGAGGGACGCGAACTCTATGGGCTTGGCAAGGAAATCGTCAAACTGGTTGCTGAGGAACATGTTTTCGGCCCCTTCAACCACATTGGCGGTCAGGGCGATGATGGGGATTTTTTTGTAGCCGAGTTCCCGTATGCGCCGCGTAGTTTCAAGGCCGTCCATTTCGGGCATCATGTGGTCCATAAAAACAAGGTCATAGGCGTTCTTCTGAATCAGTTCAATAGCCAGGATGCCTTTCTGGGCAAGGTCTGACTGTATGCCGAAACTTTCAAGCATGGCCTCGGTAACATTGAGGTTGATTTCGATATCATCCACGACCAGCACCCGCGCCAGGGGAGCGGAAAATTCCAGCGGCGCGTTGGGTTCCTCGCGCTCTGTTTTTTCCCTGGCTTCCGTGTAGGGCAGGGAAACCGAAAAGGTAGAACCTTTTCCGTATACGCTTTTCAGGGAAAGATTGCCTTTCATGAGGCGGCAGAGGCGGTAACAGATGGCAAGGCCGAGGCCCGTGCCCACTACATTCCGGTTTTTCCTTGTATCAAGCTGCTCAAAGGGCAGGAACAGTTTGCCTGAGTCTTCCTTTTTGATGCCTATGCCTGAGTCCTCCACATCAAAGCGGAGCCTGTTATGCTCAAGCCAGGCCCTGAATTCCACCGTACCTTCGATGGTATACTTCATGGCGTTGGAAAGGAGATTGATAAGCACCTGCCGCAGACGGTTCTCGTCGCCCCGGATAAAATCGGGAAGGCTTTTGTCAATGACAAAACGGAGTTCAAGTTTTTTCTTTTTGAACATGACCTCAAACATCACATAGAGGTTGTCGAGGAGGGAACGAAGCGAATAATCGCCGTTGATGATTTCGAGTTTGCCCGCCTCTATTTTGGAGAAGTCAAGGATATCGTTGATGATGGAAAGCAGCGACTGGGCGGACTTGTAAATATCGTCAAGGTACTTGCGCTGTATCGGGGTGAGTTCGCCGCGCCTGAGCAGTTCATTGAGCCCCAGTATGGCGTTCATGGGAGTCCTGATCTCATGGGACATGACGGCAAGAAAATCAGACTTTGCCCTGTTGGCCGCCTCGGCGTTCTGTTTCTCTTTCAGTATGTCGGTAAAATCAATAAAAACCGCCAGCGCCCCGGCGCTGATGCCCGCGTCTCCTCCCTGATCGCCTCCTATGCTCATTATCTCTATTGAATAATACCGCGCCTGGCCTTTTCCCGCAAAGTCAATCCACTGGTTAAGGGAGACCGTCTCGCCGGAGCCGGTCACGGTATCAACGGCCTTCCCAAAGGCCCGGATCATATCGCCGTCAAGATAGGGCGAAAAGAATTCCCCGTAGGTCTTGTTTCTCACATAGTCAATATTGGGAGTGCCGGTAAGGGTAAGAAACATTTTTGTACAGAGCACAAGCCTTCCTGTACCGTCGAGGAGAAGAATGATGTTGGGGCAGCTTTCCAGAAGCATATCCGTGTAGGCCTTCTGTTTGGCGTTCGCGGCGGCAAGCACCGCGCCCAGCACTTCCTTGGACTCCACGGTCTTGGTCACCTTGTCAAGAAAGCTCTTGGTAAGCCTGACTTCCCTGGCAAGCCGCGCGTTCTCGAGTTCAAGCTGCTTTATCCGCTCTTCAAGCAAATCTTTTTCAGGATAGTCCGGCACCGGCTACACTCCATACTGTTTTGTCATAACAATCAGGCTGCCTATATCGCGCAAAGGATAAACGTATTATTATGAAAACGATTGACCGCCGATTCGCTTTGTAGCTGCGTGGGGCAGATCTCGCCGCCCGAATAGGCGAGGAGAAAGGGAATATTCCCGGCGTTCTTCTTCTTTAAGATTTCCACCTCGGCCAAAGTATCGCTGCCCAGCGACATGCTGCGCGAAACGCAGGAATAGGCAAGAATCAGCGACGGCTTGTCATTTTCCGCCAGGGCGGCGTCTACTGTTTTTCCCGTGGTAAGAAGCACATCGTCCTTGTCAAAGACCCCAATGTAAAGCGTGGAACCTTCGGGCATGGCGCCGGCGCAGATCGCGTTTCCGTGCTCGTCAAGGCCTATAAACACCCTTGAGACCATGGGGGTTCCGTCATTGTAGTCAAGCATAAAGGGAAGGGAGGTCATGGCGTAACTGGTTTCGCTGGCCTTGGTGAGGCCCATGGAGGCAAAATATTCGGTTACAGGCCGGCCGTTAAGCCCCGTAAGCAGATGGCCTTCCGATGAGGTTACCAGGGCGGACCTGTCAAGTATCTTGTTACGCGAAATTGAGGCCAGATAAAAACGGGGCCGCAGCTTGCCGTATACAAGAATCATGGACATGCGGTCGCGGTAGTGTTCTCCCCGGTATAGCATATAACATTCCCTGAAATCGGGAGTGTCGTCAACGGCCAGTGTTCCGAAACAGGGGATTCCCCCGGAAGCGGCGGCAATCACGCTGACATAGTCGTCCCCGGAATTTTCGACCATGAAGGGGGCAAAGGCAAAAATCAGCGACGGCTTTTCTCCCCCTTCCCCGGTCCTGTAGGCTTCGCCTATTTTTTTGCCGCTTTCTTCTTTGAGTGAAGGGGTGAGGACGGTCTTGAACCTTACGTCATCGCCGCTCAACACCATGAGGGTCAGAAGAAGACTGCCCGCGCCGCCGTTGACCGCCTGGGCCGAGGAAATGGTCCCCGTTATGTCAAAGGGAAAGGCTTCCTGTACGGCCTTTACCACTCCCGAAAGGACAAATTCATAATGACAGGCGATTATGCCTACCGAATTCCGCGACAGGGGCGGAGCGGCGTCAAGCTGGGCCTTTAGGTCCTTTACCGCGCCTTCAATATCATCAATACTCTTTGTGGAAACCGTTACGGCCTGAATCATACAGGCTCCTCCTCTTTAAGGTACTTTTTGAGCAGGGCAAAGACTTCCCCAAAATCAAGGGGCTTTCCTATATGGCCGTCCATGCCCGACTCCTGGGCTTTCTCAATATCCTCACGGAACACATTGGCGGTCATGGCGACAATAGGAATATGCCCCGGACCGTTTTCATTTTCAAATTCACGAATTTTTCTGGTTGCCTCATACCCGTCCATTTCGGGCATCTGCACATCCATTAAAATCAGGTCATATTTATCCGGAGCCTCCTCAAACATCCGCAGCGCCTCGGCGCCGTTTTCGGCGCAGTCAATATGCAGGGAAGAAGGTTCAAGAAGCGCCAGAACTATTTCCCTGTTTATATCCACATCTTCGGCAAGAAGTATGGAGCCTTTCAATTTTCCAAAAGGCATGATTTCCGTATTCTCAGGCTTAAGAAGGTTTTCCCGTCCTATGCAGTTGTTGATACAGTCGATTATGGTAGAAGGAAAAAGGGGCTTGGAGAGAAACTTGTCAACGCCTGCCTGTTTCGCGTCGTTTTCGATGGCGTCCCATTCGGCGGCGGAAATCATGATGACCACGGGCTTATACCCCGGCCTGTCCCCCGGAGCCGTGATTCTCCTGGCAAGCTCCACCCCGTCCATGCCGGGCATTTTCCAGTCCACAAAGCAAATGTCGTAGGGGCCGTTTTTGCTGATAAGGGAAAGGGCTTCCTCGCCGTCTTGAGCGGTGTCGCAGGAAAAGCCGAAGCGGTCTCCTATATCCGTAAAGTATTCCCGTATGTCCCTGTCGTCATCCACGGCCAGAAGGCGGAAATTCCCCCAGTGCACACCGGGGGCAAAAAGGGTTTCACCTTTGCCGTCCCCTTCGCGCAGGGTTACGGTAAAGGTGAACTCGGCCCCCTTGCCCGGCTCCGAATCCACCCAGATGGTCCCGCCCATCATTTCGACAATGCGCCTTGAAATAGCCAGCCCGAGGCCTGTCCCTCCGTATTTCCGGGATGTGCTTGAGTCGGCCTGCTGAAAGGAAGAAAAAAGCCGGTTCTGCTGCTCCATGCTGAGCCCTATGCCAGAATCCCTGACGCTTATCATAAGGGTATAGTTTGAATTTTCCCCGGCCTTTCCGTCAGGCGCAGAATCCGCTTCGGGTTCCTGGTTCCTGCCACCGCCCAGGCGGGTGTCGAGGCGTATGTTCCCGTATTCGGGGGTAAACTTTACCGCGTTGGAAAGCAGGTTGGTAATGACCTGGGCAAGGCGCTGGTCATCGCCGTAGAGGTACTGGGGAATGTGCCTGTCTATGTATACCGTAAGGTTCTGGTGTTTTTCTTCAACCCTGAAATTAACCACGTTGACCACTTTACGGAGCATCTTTTCAAACTGAAAATTGTCAAAGGAAAGTTCAAATTTATTGGCCTCGATTTTTGACATATCCAGTATGTCGTTGATGACGCCGAGCAGGTGGGACGAGGCTTCCTCGATCTTGCCCAGGCAGTATTCCTTTTTTTCAAGCTCGCCCGAAGATTTGGCTATGGCGGTCATGCCGATGATGGCGTTCATGGGGGTGCGTATCTCGTGGCTCATATTGGCCAGGAATTCGCCCTTGGCCCTGCTTGCCCGCTCGGCCTGCTCCAGGGCCGCGGCCTTTTCCCGTTCCCGCTGGTCCCGTATCGCCGCCCCGGCTATGACGCTGTTTATCGTGCTGACCAGGATACGGTCGTTCTCGGTCCAGAGGCGCTTTGACCGGCACTCCTCTACGCTCAGGACGGCCCAAAAAACGCCGTCCACATAGAGGGGCGTCATGATAAAAGATTCTACCGCCGTGGCGCCCAGGACTTCGCTTTCAAGATTTTCATGTACGTCATTGCATATCATGATGGGTATGGTGTCCGGCTGTTTTATGGGGAATTCGCAGTCCACAATGTCGCGCAGCCCTTCGGTTTCGGGAACAAAACTGTACTCGTCGGCGGAACACCAGATGTAGACAGGCCGGAACACGCCGGAAAGCGGATCGGGTATTTCTATCAGTATGCGGCTTACATTGAGGAATTCACCCGAGATGCGCAGGCTTTCGTTTATCAGGGCCGAAGTATCGGCCGCCGAGATAAAGTTTCCGGTAAGGCGGGACATGAGTTCCTGCTGCCTGAGGCGCACAAGGGACGCGGCGTCCTGCTTTTTTTTGGCAAAGAAGCCGATGACACAGATGATGATGGCGAAGAGTATAAAGGCAACCAGGATGACCGCCAGATTGATGATGCGCCGCTGGGTTCTGAGAATCTGATCGTCGCTTATATCCACCCCGGCGATGGCGACGATGTTGCCCGCCCTGTCATACACCGGCGCATAGGCGGAAAGCAGTCCCGTGTAGCCCACCGAATAGAGGCCCATGACCGTGGTCGTGGCCCTGCCTTCAAAGGCGCTGCGGGGCGCGTCCTCGCCGGGCAGTTCGGGCGTGGCAAGGTTAACCGTCTCGTCAGTCTCGTCGTTATCCACAATAAATTGCATCATTTCGGCGTCTACGCGCCGCAGGTAATAGGCGTAAACAAGATTGTACTCTTTGGCGAAATCAATAAGCCTCTTGCGTATTTCCCCAAAAACAGGCTTCTCCATATCCTCGGGGACAAGCAGCTCATTAAGTTCCTCGGCGCTGACAATGAGGGCCGCCGCGCGGCTCGCGGCAAGCAGCCTCTCGTCAATGTTGTTCTTAAAATCCGCGGACAGGTTAAAGATAAAAATACTGATGGAGGCGGTAACGATCAAAACCATCAACGCCGCGGCGGAAAAGAGCAACGCCACAAGATTCCGGAGTAAAAAATTCTTTGCCCTGCCTGAAAAAGCCATGGGTTTTATGGAATGTTCCGCGGCCGGGACCGCCCCACCGGGTCAGCCGAACATCGCTATGGGAACAAAGGTATCCGCCTTGAGGGAGGCTCCTCCTACCAGGGCGCCGTCAATATTCTCCTTTGCCATAAGCTGGGCGGCATTTTCGGCCTTTACCGAACCGCCGTACTGGATGATCATTTTTTCGGCCGCGGAAGCGCCGTAAAGCCTTTCTATCACACCGCGCACATAGGCATGAATGGCGTCGGCGTCCTCGGGAGTCGCGGTCTTTCCGGTTCCTATGGCCCATACAGGCTCATAGGCCAGGGTGACCCGCGCCAGATCGGAGACGGGCACGCCTTCAAGACCCTTGCGGGTCTGGGTCTCGCAGACCTTTTCCGCCAGGCCGGCTTCCCTTTCGGAGAGCAGCTCGCCTATGCAGAGTATAACGTCAAGGCCGTGCCTGAGGGCAAGTTTGACCTTTTTGTTGACAAGTTCGTCATCTTCCTTATAGGTATGACGCCGTTCACTGTGGCCGAGAATCACAACCTGTACGCCCAGATCCTTTAGTTGAAGCACCGAGACTTCGCCGGTGTGGGCGCCCTGTTCCTCGGCCGCCATATTCTGGGCGCCAAGGAGTATGTTGGTGCCCTTGACAATGGCGCCCACGGTCTCAAGGCTGGTAAAGCTCGGCGCCACAAGGTATTTATGCTTTCCGTCTTTAAGTTTGACCGTGAGGGTCCTGGCAAGTTCCGCTGCCTCACTCCGGGTCTTATGCATCTTCCAGTTTCCCGCGATGTAATAAGGTCTTGTCATGCGTGTCCCTCCTTAGATTAATTCCCCGCCCCGGCCCTTTCAGGCCCTGCAAACCTCAATGCCGGGCAGTTTTTTCCCTTCAAGCAGTTCAAGCGAAGCGCCGCCTCCCGTAGAGACATGGCTCATCTTTGACGCCAGGCGAAATTTGTTTACCGCGGCGACAGAATCTCCGCCGCCGACCACGGTAATGACCTGCCTCTCCGTGGCGGCGGCCACGAGCTTTGCCACCTCTTCCGTTCCTTTGGCAAAGGCGTCAAATTCAAACACACCCACAGGACCGTTCCACACGATGGTTTTCGCCCTGGCAAGTACTTCCTTGTATTTAGCGATAGTCCTGGGCCCTACGTCAAGACCCATAAGCCCGTCCGGAAGGTCGGGGCCGTCTACAGGAATCGCCTTGCTTGCCGCGTCAAAGGTCTCGGCCGCTTCCTGGTCCACAGGAAGCACAAGCTCCACGCCGGCCTTGAGCGCGCTGTCAAGAATCCTCTTGGCCGTGTCAATCTGGTCATCCTCGACCAGGGACTTGCCGACCTTATGGCCCTGAGCCTTGAGGAAAGTATAGGCCATACCGCCTCCTATGACCAGAGCGCCGGCGTTTTTTAAGAGATTTTCGAGGACCGCTATCTTGGACGAAACCTTGGCGCCGCCGATAATGGCCACAAGGGGTTTCTGGGGATTGGTTACTATGGGCTCAAGGTAGTTGACCTCTTTTTCCATAAGAAAACCCGCCACAGACACGGGAACGAATTTGGCGATGGACGCGGTTGACGCGTGGTCCCGGTGGGCGGTCCCGAAAGCGTCGTTTACAAAAATATCGCCGTAGGAGGCAAGTTCCTTTGCCAGTTTGTCCCGCTCGGCTTCTTCCTTTGAAGTTTCTTCCTTATGAAAACGGGTATTTTCAAGCATGATAATCGACCCGTCTTTTTGGGAATCAATGAAAGCCTTTTTACCGTAGCAGGAATCCTCACCGGCAAAAATAACCGGCCGCCCGAGTTTTTCCCCAAGATAGGCGGCCACCGGCGCCATACGGTGTTTGCCCTTGATATAGGCCGCCTCGTCAAAGGTCTTGCCGTCTTTTTCGGCCTTTTCCCTGGCCTTCTTTGCGTCTTTGGACGGATCGCCCAAATGACTCATCAGGGTCAGGGTTTTAACGCCCTGCCCAAGTATGTACTTGATGGTAGGAAGCGCCGCGGTAATGCGGGTGTCGTCCTGTACCGTACCATCCTTCATGGGCACATTGAAGTCAACCCTCATGATGACCCGCTTGCCCTTGAGATCTACCGATTTAACTGTCTTTATCATTTGTCCCCCCATATACGGGTTTAGTCTAGCGTATTGCCCCTCCAACAAAAAGGCCCCGGCCCCAGAAAGGGACACGGAGCCTTGTTGTTCCGGGCAAATCCTTATGTATCTGAAGCTGCTTCAAATTTTCAATTTTGAAACAGCGGCCTCAGATGTACTTTGAAAAACAGGCTTACCTGCCGGCCATATACTGGAGCAGGCTTACAACCCTGTTGGAATACCCCCACTCGTTATCATACCAGGAAACAACCTTGAAAAAGCGCTTTTCGCCGGGAAGATTGTTCTGCAGGGTCGCCAGGCTGTCATAGGTTGACGATCTGGGATCGTGAATCAGGTCCGAGGAAACCAGTTCTTCGTTGGTATAGCCGAGTATGCCCTTGAGATAGGTTTCGGAGGCCTTTTTCATGAGTCCGTCGATTTCTTCTATGCTGGAGTCCCTGCCTGCGGTAAAGGTGAGGTCCACCACAGACACCGTGGGAGTGGGAATACGGAAAGACATGCCGGTAAGTTTGCCCTTGGTTTCGGGAAGCACTTCGCCCACAGCCTTGGCCGCTCCGGTGGTGGAAGGAATGATATTGATAGCCGCCGCGCGGCCGCCCCTCCAGTCCTTTTTGGAAACGCCGTCCACTATTTTCTGGGTCGCCGTATAGGAATGGATAGTGGTCATGAGACCCTTGTCCAGGCCTATGCCCTCTTTCATGATAACATAAACCAGGGGCGCGAGGCAGTTGGTCGTGCAGCTTGCGTTGGAAACCACATGATCCGTCGCGGGATTGTATTTTTCATGGTTGACGCCGCATACAAAGGTGGGAATTTTCTTCTCCTTGCCCTTGGCCGGAGCGGAAATAATGACCTTTTTGGCGCCGGCCTCGATATGGCCAAAGGCGTTGTCGCCGGTAAAAATCCCGGTGGCCTCAATAATGTACTCCACGCCCAGAGAACCCCAGGGAAGGTTCTTGAGTTCCTTTTCGGCCATGACGCATTTGACCTCGTGGCCGTTTACCACAAGCACATCATCATCCTCCAGGGACGGATTGCTCTTTTTGGAAGAAATATTCGCTTTCATCCGGCCCTGTATGGAGTCATATTTAAGCTGGTAGGCAAAATATTTCGCATCGGTAGAAATATCCGTTACCGCCACTACATCTATCTTATCCTTGCCGAGCAAACCCTGATCTACAATAGCCTGAAACACCAAGCGGCCGATACGGCCAAAACCGTTTATGGCAATCTTCATACCATACCCCCAATCGATAAATTGATACCTAAATAATAGGAAATAAGGGGAAAAGAGTCAAGCGCCTTGAAGAACACGGTTCAGGAGCCAGGCCAGGGCGGGTACGGTAACAAGGGAACAGAGTATGCTGACAAAAATAATCCTGGAGGCCAATTCGCGGTCGCCGTTGTAGGTATCGGCCATTATGGAAGCGGTGCTGGGGGCGGGCATGCCGCTTAATACCACGGAAACCCCGGCGGCAATGGGGTCCAGCCCCAAAAGAACCACTACCCCCAGCACAAGAAGGGGGATAAAAACAAGCCGGATAAAGGAATAATACAGCACTGTTTTTGTAAACATTTTCCTCGGGTCCGCCTGGGCGAGTATGTGCCCGATGACCAGCATGGAAAAGGGGGTGGTACAGTTTCCGAGGCTGAAAACCAGATGCCGCAAAAGTTCGGGCGGCGTAACACCCGATACCATAATAAATATTCCGATATACGTGGCCGCGAGGCAGGGATGAAAAATAACCTTGACCGGGTTTTTTCCGGCGCCGGTAAAAATAGTCAGCCCTACGGTCCAAAGGGCTATGCGCACCGGCAGAAGGTACACCGAGGCATAGATCAGGGCGCGGAACCCGTATATGCTCTCCGCCATGGGATTCCCCAGAAACGAGGCGTTTGAAATCAGGGTAGCGTAAAACAGTATTTTTTTCTGCCCCTCTTCATAACGCCTGAACAGGAGGAATTTCCCCAATATATAGGTAAGAACAATGATGCCCAGAGAAACGCACAGCACCATGCCCAATGCCAAAAAATCCCTTGTACCGCCGCCGGTAAACGACGCGATGATATTGCAGGGTAAAAGGACATTGACAACCAAATTGCTCAGGGCGCTTCTGGAATGATTGTCCACCAGGCGGCATTTTTCCGTAAGAACTCCGACGCCCATGAGGCAGAGGAGCAGAAACTGCATGGTCAGCATAGGGTGGTAAAAGAATACTTTATCGCGTCATCAAACACAATAGTCAGGGCCGAGCGGGGCAGGGAATACTGTTCACAGGCCAGCGGCACCCTGTCGGTAAAGAGAAATTCCGGCGTAATGCCCGGAGAGGCGCGTCTTATTTCTTCATAGACCAGGGGATTGGCGCTGTTATAGCGCCGGTCGCTTGAAACACAGGTTACGACTATCCGGGGAGCGACGGCGCGGATAAAACCGGCCGAAACGCTGTCCTCCTGTCCGTGATGGGCAAGTTTCAGAACATGGGCCTTGAGGCGGCTTTTATCCCACACAGCCATGGCCTCCGCCGAAGGACAGGCGTCACCGGGCAGTAAAACCGCCAGGTCCTTGTGGACAAAACGCAGCACCACTGAAAAATCATTCATCTTCCGGTCAAGGCCTGAAAGCCGTGCGGCAAAATCGTCGCCTTCGGCGCGGTACAGGGACTCGAGGGCCCCGGAAAAAAAGGCGGCAAGAGCGGGGGAAGGCGCAAGGACATCGGCCGTTATGCCACCGGGAAGGGGATGGCCGTACAGGGGCGATGACAGCTCTTTAACAAGGCACCCGTTACGGGAAAGCCTTTCATAGATACGGTTATAGCTGTTCAGGGCGTCAAGAAATTTTTTTGAACTCCCGGAAAGCCCGTCCGGGCCGGGGTACACGCCCCACAAATCACGGGGCACGCGCCAGGGCGTCCAGAGTTCCCTGACCCTGCCCCCGTTCATGACAAAGGGTTCTA